>JBBADV010000006.1 GCA_041656295.1 Kiritimatiellales bacterium
CTTCAGGTACGCCGTAATGGCGCGTTTACGTGTCTGTTCTGTTGCGATTCCCATGAACAGAACACTAAAACAATATTAACGATATTTCAATCGTTAAATGCTCTAGAATGATTTTTACAAAAGGAAACAAAGGATTATGAGGAAAAAACCGGAGAGTCGCCGGCCCGGCGGCCACGGACTTTGAGGCCAACGTCCCCATTAAAATTATCCGTTTGTATCCGTGTGATCTGCGGTGAATTTTGACGCATCTAAATTCCGGCTGTTTTGAATAACTCCGCCAATGAAATTTTCAGAGCGTTTGCAATATTGAGAAGACTGCCAATCGTCAGATTGCGCTCAGCGCGTTCGACATAACCGATAAAATTGTGATGAACATCCGCCTGTTCCGCCAGTTTTTCTTGGCTCCATCCCCGCGCTTTTCGGTATTCCCGTATAGCTTCACCAAGTTGCTTACGGGCTTTTAAAGTTCCCTCGCGTTTCATATTGACACCAGACTAGCTGTTTAGTCCCACAGTGTGGTGGAACGGATCAAACTTAAACCGATCCGGAGCAGAAGTCCAGATGTTGCAGATATATTCGTATGGCGTGAGGCCATGTAATGTTTTGAGCTGTTTGGCAAAGTGATAGGCCATCAAAAAGGTCTGTATGTGTTCTTTCAGCTGATCATGGGTTCCATAGTGATAACGCTTCACCGTTGCCTCTTTCAACGTCCGGTTCATCCGCTCAACATTGTTTCGGGCGCAAGCCGGTTCCAAAGGCATGTGCGTGTAAAAAGACTCCCGCAATCCATGGCCTGCTTGATATCCGCTGTCGCGGATCGTCGGTTACCCGGCGAGGTAAACCGGGTTCCGTTATCCGTTAATACGGTGTGGACAGTATAAGGAACGGCCCGGATGAGCTCTTGAAGAAAGTCGGCGGCAATTCGCCGGGCTGCCTTTTCGTGAAGCTGAACAAAAGTAAATTTTGACGTACGGTCAATGGCAGCAAACATATATAACCTGCCTTCTTCCGTGCGGACCTCAGCGATGTCGATATGGAAAAACCCGATCGGACAGGTTTTGAATTTCCGTTTGCTCCGAGGATCTTTGGTATCCGGCAGCCGGCTAATCCCATGACGTTGGCAGCAACGATGCAGAGAGGAGCGTGTTAAATGAGGTATGGCGGTCTGCAGGCTGTAAAGACAATCATCGAGAAGAAGCAGCGTATGCTGCCGAAAAGCGACGCAAGCGGCTTCTTCCTCCTTGCTCAGCACCGTTGACCGGGGTTGTTTGGGTCCCATCGGGGCATCCTGTACTGTTGTGCGCTGTCGCCGTTTCACTACGGTTTTCGGGTTAATACCGTGCCGGCGCGCTAGAACACTCAGGCTCTCTTGACGATGTTGTATCATTCGACGCACCGCCTCGGTCGTACGGGCGCATCCGTGTAATATCTGTCCCATAATTTATCCCTCCGGAGCTGGTTATACATCACTCCAGCACACTGTGGGACTAAACAGCTAAAGTCTGAAAGTCACAGGCCGGAAATGGAGGACGGCGGCTCGCCGCCCATGGTTGCGGAGGCCCGCAGCCCTCCAATTTTCTTTGCCCCTTTTCGTGCGGTTTGTGTAATTGCCGTTTTGTTGCTTAACATTCGTTAAGCCGTTCTTCACTTCGTCTCGAATCGTGGTTAACTCTTTTCCAAAAAAATCCGTTTATATCGGATTATCTGCGGTTTCTTATGCGTGTCTATTCGTGGTTTTTCCTCCTCCGTCTAAATCCGGGTGATCCGCGGTTTGAATCAATCATACATGTCAGCCCGATTTTCACACTTTCCAGCAACTGAATTGTTGCTTGAAAAGTGTTGTGTAAACCGGTTAACATAAATAAAATCGTAAAAGGCTGGTTGTAAAGTTATCAACGGGATATTACTTCCCCGTCAAAAGGAGTTATTCACCATGCAGGCAAAACACTATCTGTTTTTTTCTTTAAATATATGTGCGGCGTTTCTGTGCACTGTGCCCGGTGCTGCAAAAGAAAATCCGCTGCGCGGAATGGTTCTGGTTGATTATATGTCCGGACAGAAACTGTCCCAGAGTTATAATGTGCTATGCAATCCGTATCATACCGGCAGCGCAGTAGAAGAAGTGCGGGCAACGCTGCGTGACATCCCCATGTTTTCCGCCGGTGCATGGAAAACGGGAGAAACTCTGCCGTGGGGAGCCACCGCAAAAGACGCCATGCTGTTTGATTTTGCTTTGATGAAGCGTTTCGGTATTGATGCGATCTGTCTCAATTATGGCATGGGCGTAAACAAATGGCCGGATCCGAAAGAACAGCCGCACGGATTGATCGCTGTCTATAAACCGATCATTGAAGCGCTTAAAGAAAGGCCAGACTTAAAAGTTCTGTTTCAGATGGATCAGGCATACCCCAACGGCATACTGCCGCCTAAAAGGGTCCGTGAAGAAGGAATGGAGGACTTGTTTGACCACTATCTGGATACACCCAATCTGCTGCGCGATGAAAAAGGCAATGTGGTCATCGATACCTACCGGGCGAACATCCTTGATCCGTCGATGAATGCGGATGATATTCCTGCTCATACCGACCGGTTTTTTCAAGACCAACGGCAGGTTGTTGCAAACTGGCAGGAAATCCTCGCGAAACTGGGCGAGCGGTATGATACAAATTTTGTGGTGTTTGCTGATATGCCGCCGGCATGGAGTTTCGTTCCCCAACTGGAAACAGGTGCAATTACAGGTGTGGCGAAACTGACTCAGGAACAGCGGAGACAATATTTTGATCTGTGGGCGGAGCCGTTCCTGGGAATAAAATTTTTCGGAGTACTGGATGATCCGGAACGGACACAAGCCGTTTACAATGATGCCATCGACAGTAATAATAAATTCGGGAAACTCTCTGTAATCCCCGTCTGGCATGGCTGGCACCGGGTCTGGAACAAAAGAATCGCGTTTGACGGCTGGTATAATTTAATTAAAACATTTGAAAACACACGCCGCGCGAATAATCCGGTGATAAAAGTGATCATCTGGAACGACTATCAGGAAAATTCCCAGCTCGCGCCGACGTTCCGGCAGGGATTCGGCAAGCTGCTGATCCTTGATCATTATCTGAAACGGTTTAAAACCGGTGAAGAACCGGCGGTTGAAAAGGATGTTGTGATTCTGCATTATCCGCCGTATCTTGGAAATCCGGTCGCAACGGATTTTCATACCGTTCTGCAATGCTATCAGCCGCTGCGCGATTTTGTTCATGTCGCGGTCTTTGCTAAAGAAGACAGCACGTTAGTTTTCGGCAATGAAACCCGCAGTGTCAGTGCCGGCTTATCGTTCCATGAATTCGATGCAGTTCCCGGTAAACAGGCCGCCTCATTGCTCCGGAGTAATGAACCGGTGGCACAGGTCGAGGGATTATATGAAATTTTTGACGGCATTCCTTACCGGACAGATAAAGTGCCGTATATCTGGTCATCCGAATGTCATACGCTCTTTAGAGAGTACGCCGGATATGATCTTGATCCGCATGACGGACGCTGGGCGGATATCAATGAGAATGGAATTGCGGACTGGTTTGAATTATGTCAACCGGACAAAAAAGTGCAGCGGCCCTGACAGTTTTTGCAGAAATTCTGTGTGACTGGAATTGTTCCGGTGTGGCGGACGGCACAGTGTTTAAGATGTGGCCGACCTGCAGAAGGCGTAAAATTTAAAGGACGTTTTAAAGATAGCGCATTAGAAAAAGTATGACCCGCTGCTGTTTTTGGTTGCCTGACCGCCTGTCTCGCGAAGGAACAGCTAAAACGCTGGAATATCTTCAATCGTTAACTGACAAGGGTGTAAAATACCATAGCTATACAGAACGATATTTTTATGCCCGTTATCCTTTTCGGGAGCGCTCAATGAGCAGGTCAAGTTTTTTGAGTGCGGCGCCGGAGTCGATGGATTCGGCGGCAAGCGCCATCGCTTCCGGCGGCGCGCCGGTTTTCCCGCCGGCCATGATGGCGAATGCAGCGTTGAGCAGCAGAATATCGCGTTTCGGTCCGTGTTCTTCGCCGCTCAGCAGGCGCCGGATAATGCCGGCATTTTCGAGCGGATCGCCGCCGGTGATATCTTCTTTTTCCGCAGTGGGAATTCCAAACCCGGCGGGATGCACCTCGTAGGATTCAAGTTTTCCGCGCCGTATTTCCATCATGGATGTGGTGGTTGTGGTTGTAATTTCATCGAGTCCGTCGTGACCGTGAACCACAAATAAATAGGTCATACCGAGTTGCGCTGCCGCGTCGGTCATAATCGGAACGAGTTCCGGGCGAAACACCCCGATCACGCCTTTTTTTATATCAGCGGGATTGCAAAGCGGGCCGAGAATATTAAAGAGGCTCCAGAAGCCGAGCTCTTTGCGCGGACCGGCGGCGTTTTTCATCGCCGGATGAAATGTCTGTGCAAAGAGAAATGCAATGCCTGTTTCATTCAGACAGCGCTCGACCTGTTCCGGGGAATAGTCGAGGTTGATACCGAGCGCCGCCAAAACGTTTGCGGAACCGCACTGGCTCGAAACGCCGTAGCTGCCATGTTTGGCAACGGTGATCCCGGCGCCGGCGGTGACAAATGCCGCAGCGGTTGAAATGTTAAATGTTTTGGCTCCGTCGCCGCCGGTACCGACAATATCGACCGCGTCTGGATCGTCGCATTTAACTTTGATGGATGTTTCACGCATGGCCTGCGCCGCACCGGCAATAATTTCCGGCGTTTCACCGTGCATCCGGAGTGCCGTAATAAAGCCGCCGATCTGCGCCTGCGTTGCTTCACCGGTCATCACATTCATAATCGCGTGATAGGCATCTTCCCGCTCCAGCGTGCCGCCGTGAATCAGAGTTTGAATCGCTTTTTTTATCATTATTTCCCTATAAAATTTGCATGATTGACACTGTACGGCACACCGCCTTACTCTGTCCAAGTTATTTTGAGTCAGAATCAGAAAAGGCCTTATCATCATGTCAATTCAGCCGTTTGCCTGCACGAGTCCGGATGACGAAAATGCAATGCTTGCCGCCATCGGAGCCGAAAATTTCGATGATCTGTTTGCGCATATTCCGCCGGAGTTTCAAACCGGCTGTTTTAATCTGCCGGCCGGACTTTCCGAGCTGGAAATGATGCGGCAGATGCGCACTGTGGCGCGCAAAAATTCCGGTGCCGTTCTTAATTTCTGCGGCGCCGGTTTTTATGACCATTTTATTCCGGCGGCGATCGACTCGCTTGCCGCACGCGGCGAGTTCTTTACGGCATATACGCCGTATCAGCCGGAAGCGGCGCAGGGTACATTGCAGGCGGCGTTTGAATATCAAACTGCGATCGCGCGACTCACTGGAATGGAGGTTTCCAACGCGTCGCTTTACGACGGCGGCTCCGCGCTGTTTGAAGGTATGATGATGGCGCTGCGCATTACAAAACGGAATCGCGTACTCGTTGATGAAGGCGTGAATCCTGTTTACCGGATGATGCTGCAAAGTTATACGCGCAACCTGAATGTTGAATACCGCGAAATTTCACTTGCCGGCGGAATTGCCGACCGCGATGCATTTGCAAAAAATCTGAACGAAAAAACCGGCGCGGTGCTTTTACAGAATCCAAACTTTTTCGGCTGCATTGACGATCTCTCCGGATTGATTGAGCAGGCGCATCGTGCCGGTGCACTCGCTGTTCTATCAACCTATCCGGTTTCGCTTGGAATCTTAAAGACGCCCGGTGAAATGGATGCAGATATTGTGACCGGCGACGGGCAAAGCCTCGGACTTCCGCTTTCGTTCGGCGGGCCGTATCTCGGGTTTATGGCGACAAAGAAAAAATATGTCCGCAATCTGCCGGGACGCATCGTCGGCATCACCAACGACGCTAAAGGCCGGCGCGGATTTGTTTTAACGCTGCAGGCGCGCGAACAGCATATCCGGCGCGAAAAAGCGGCGTCGAACATTTGCACCAATGCGCAGCACTGCGCGCTGCGCGCAATTATTTATCTTTCGCTGCTCGGCAAAACCGGTTTTGTAAGTGTCGCGCAGCAGTGCGCCGACCGTGCTGCGTATGCGTGGTCGCAACTGAAAAGGATCTCCGGTGTTGAATTGCTGTTTGACCGCCCGTTTTTTAATGAGTTTGCAATCAGGCTGCCCAAAAATTCCGGTGATGTCGTCGGCGAATTAATTAAAGAGGGTATTGCTGCCGGATTTCCTGTCGGACGCTATTATGCTGAATTGGATAATGTTCTGCTTTGCGCTTTCACCGAAAAACATACGCAGCAGGAAATTGATCTGCTCGCCGCAAAACTGGAAACAGTTTTGTAGTTCAGAGTTCACGGTTCAGAGTTGGAAATAATAAATGAAAAATTGAGCGTTTTGAAGATATCGAAGATTGGAAGTTATGAATTCAAAATTGAAAACTGAGAACTGTGAACTGAGAACTGTGAACTCTGCGTTAATTTACGAGTTGAGTGCGAAAGGGCGGAGCGGAGTGAGAATGCCGGCAGACCGGCTCTCAAAGGGTCATGTTATTCCGAAAAATTTATTGCGCGCAGTGCCGGCGGAACTGCCGGAAGTTTCAGAGAGCGAAGCGGTGCGCCATTTTACACGCCTGTCCCAGCAGAATTTTTCAGTGGATACCCATTTTTATCCGCTCGGTTCGTGTACCATGAAATATAATCCGCGCGCGTGCGAAGCGGCGGCGGCGCTGCCGGAATTCAGCGGAATGCATCCGCTGCTGCCGCAGCTTGCCGGCGGCGGTTCGCTGACGCAGGGATCGCTCGAAATTCTCTATTCACTCGAGCGCACGCTGTCGGAAATAAATGGACTCGCCGAGTTTACATTGCAGCCGCTGGCCGGATCGCACGGTGAATTAACGGCGGTGATGATCATGGCGGCATATCATCGCGACCGCAGAAATAAAAAAACGCACATCATTATTCCGGATTCAGCGCACGGTACAAATCCGGCCAGCGCCGCACTTGGCGGTTATGATGTGGTTTCAATCCCGTCCGATGCCAGCGGCGATATGGATCTGGAAAAATTTAAAGTTGCGCTCAATGAGGAAACTGCCGGTGTGATGCTGACACTGCCGAGCACGATCGGCGTATTTAATCCGCGCGTAAAAGAAATTATTGAAGCCGTTCATGCGGTGGACGGTTTGATGTATTACGACGGGGCAAATTTTAATGCGATCATGGGGCGTATTAAGCCCGGTGAACTCGGCTTTGATTTATGCCATTTAAATCTGCATAAATCATTTTCAACGCCGCACGGCGGCGGCGGACCGGGCTCCGGTCCGGTCGGCGTCTGTGAAAAGCTGCGTCCGTTTCTGCCGGTGTCGCGCGTGGTGAAAACTGCCGCCGAGACATTTGCTCTGGATTATGACCATCCAAAAAGCATCGGCTACATCGCACCGTTTTACGGCAATTTTGCGGTGCTGGTGAAAGCCTATGCATATTTGCTGATGCTCGGCCGCGACGGGTTGCGCGCCACGAGCGATCGCGCTGTGCTGAATGCAAATTATATTCAGGAAAAGCTGCGCCCCTGTTTTCCGGCAGCGACTGAGGGACGCTGCATGCACGAATGTGTATTCAGCGGAAAAGCACTCGCCAACGGAATTCGCACGCTCGACCTGGCGAAAGCGCTGATCGACCGCGGATTCCATGCGCCGACGGTGTATTTCCCGCTAATCATTCCGGACGCGATCATGATTGAACCGACGGAAACCGAAACGCGCGAAACACTGGATGAGTTTTGCCGCGCAATGATTGAAATCGCCGAACAGGCCAAAACTGATCCCGAAGCCTTACATCGCGCGCCGGTCACTACGCCCGTCAGCCGCCTCGATGAAGTTGCTGCCGCAAAAAATATGGAACTGGTGTTTACAGACTGATCCGGATGGTCTAAATTAAGACCGAATAAAAACCGGAGAAGGTCATGAAACTCAGCGAATCCATTATGCCGATCAGTCATTTCAAAGCAAACGCTGCTGAAATTATTAATCAGGTTTGCGCCGGCGGAAATCCTGTAATTGTTACGCAAAATGGCTATGCAAAAGTTATTATTCAGGATTTGAAAGAATACGAACGCGAACAGGAACGTGCTGCACTGCTCGAAATTTTTCGGCAGGGTGAAGAGGATATTGCTGCTGGACGAACTGCGCCGGCAGATAAAGTTTTTGCACGCTTACGCAAAGAAGTTAAAAGAAAGTATCCTGATTGCAACTTATGAGTTTAGCACTTCATGTTACAAGCAATGCAGAATCCGATCTGAAATCCATTTACGAATATATTGCAAAAGATCATTCGCAACGAGCAGATGCGATTATTTCCGGTTTGGAAACCCAAATGCTTAAACTCACTCAATTCCCAAACAGTGGTCATATTCCGCCGGAATTTGATAATGGTGTTCAGCAGGCAACATACAGAGAGTTCCGATATAAACCATATCGGATTTTTTATGAAATATTTCCAAATAAACTTTCTATTGTCGCAGTCCTTGATTGCCGCCGGAATATTAGAGAATTAATTCAGGAACGAATGATAAGGAGCTGAAAATGGTTAAGCACATTGTACTTTGGACGATGAAGCCGGAGGCAGTGCCGGAGAAAAAACTGGAAGCAAAAAACCGGTTGGAAGCATTGGTCGGAATGATACCGGGACTGCATACACTGGAGGTCGGAATTGACGCCGGAAACGGAACGATGTCGCTTTATTCCGAACTTGATTCGTTTGATGCGCTCGCCGGATATCAGGAACATCCGGCCCATAAAACTGCCGGCGCACTGATTCAAGAACTTGCGGCAGCACGATGTGTTTCAGATTACGAAACCTGATTCGTTCAACTCAGTTTTATTGGCGAATTACTGCTGCTCTACTGCCGGCATGGTTGATTCCTGTTCTGTACTTTTATTCCGCCAGTGTGTGAACAGCGATGTGACCGGCGTTGTTGCGTTTGTCATCCATCAGATTTTCGGCGACGGTACCGCGATAGCCGTTTGTTCCGGCGTCGATAATTAAAATATCGACGCCGATTTCCATCTCAACAACCGGTTCGCTTTTACTGACGCGTCGCCGGTTTTGACTATCAAACCGGTCGTAAAGCGGCACCATGATTTCGTAATTTATTGTGTCGCCGTCAACAGTAATGGCAGCGGTTGCCGGATTGTGTTGCGGAAAGCGGTCGGCGCCGGCCAGTTTTTTCCAAACGGTTTTTTTATCCGGAGCAAGGCCGAAAATATAATTCTGAGCGCTTGATTGAGTGGCTGCATATTTTTCCGGCGAACTGCCGGTGTCAGCGCGCACAAAAATTTCGACGCAGTCCTGAGCATGGGTTCCGGCATACCCGTTTTTTAAAACGAATTCGGGATCGACGTAGCGCACGGCGATGAAAAGCGCCGGATCATCGTTCCAGCGGATTGCCCACTCGGCCTTGGTAATTGCCGGATTGCCGTCAATAATTTCCGGCAGCGGTGTCCAGTCAATATTGCGCCACTCGCTCAATTTTCCGTCAATACGGATGTGGCCGGCTTCCGGAATCTCCTCCGGTTCGCCGTATTGCTGAGAACCATATACATACGTATGTGCGGAAAAGAGCAGGGTGACAAACAGTGTTTTCATACCGGAATCATAGCCGGTCTTTTAAAGATGTCGAGCAGGCGGATATAAACATTCTGTCTGGAAAACAAGATATTTTTTGCCGAAGACGCGCAAATTATTTGATTCTGCTTAGATCCTGCATGCACTGCGACAGATATTTTTATCTCGGCAAGCGGTGTAAAAGTTCATCAGAGAAAACGGTTTCGTTTACAAATTTCTCAAGTAATGGTTCTGCTTCATCTGGAGTGAACAGACCTTGATAAAATATAACAGCGGCATAAAAAGAAAAATATAGAAAGCCGGCATTCGATTTTGCCCGATAATAAAATGTGTATGCAACGGATTGGGTTTTATTATTAAATCAAGGTTTCTGTAATCACTTTTCGCAGTGAAAGTATATGATCCGGCTTGTCCAATCACGGATCGTTATTAACAGAATTTTATTTTGCAGTTAAATACATACCTTGTGAATAACAGTTGTGGCCGGTAAAAGTTTTAACCGCGCAAGCCGCCGGAAACTTCAGACGTGATGATGGATTTGAAATAATGCATAACGGATAATATGTAAAACGGGGATTACGCATTACAGATTAATGGAAGTGCATCCCGCCTCTGTCCGGCGGCAGAGATACGCTGCTGCAAAATTATTTCGCTGAAAAATAAAAACGGTGTTTGGCAACAGAAAGGTTGCACTTTCAGGTCTAAAAAAAGTATTTTTCGGCAGAATTGATGCAGTTTTTATGAATTGGTTTTTGCTTTTATCTGTATGAGTACGATCCGCATTCTCGGCGTAGATACATCACTGCGTTCTTCCGGTGTCGGCGTGATTGAAATGTCCGGTGGTGAAGTGCGCGCGCTGGTATATGGCCGGATTCATAACAAACCGGCACTGCTGCACACGGGCTGTCTCGCCGCAATCCACCGTGAAATTGATAAACTCATCACCGAGTTTGAACCCGACGAGGTGGCGATCGAGGGCGCATTTTTCGCAAAAAATGCCAGGACCGCAATGATTCTGGGTCAGGCGCGCGGCGTGGTTTTAGCGGCGTGCGCGCTGCGGACGCTGCCGGTGTTTGAATATTCACCGCGTACAATTAAGCAGTCGATCACCGGTGTCGGCACGGCGCAAAAAGGACAGGTTGCAAAAATGGTGATGCGCCTGCTTAATTTGAAGTCGGAGCCGCAGGAGGATGCGGCGGATGCGCTGGCAGCGGCGCTGTGTCATGCCAATCAACGCAATCTGCCGGAAGCCTTGCGTTCGGCGCCGGTTTAGTGATAATTTCCCCGAATCTCAGTTAGAAAACCACGAATGGACGGGAATATTTTTTACAAAGAGGAAACGAAGGAAGGAAAAAATTTGAACTACTGGCCTTCACTAATTTCCACTGATTATATTAGTGCCGATTAGTGTGAATCAGTGGTTAAAAATAATTTGCTTTTAATAATTTTGCATAAAAACAGAAAATTGCCGGATAAGTAGAAAAGGAGGATGGTGATGGATTTCAAAGAAATTAAAAAAATCGCTCAGATAATGACCGATCATGATCTCTCAGAATTTATTTTCGAAGACGACAACAGCACATTACAGATGAAACGCGGTGCCACTGTGGTAGCCGCCGCGCCGCAGATTGTATCAATGCCTGCCGCAGCTCCGGCGGCTGTTCCTGCCGGCACACCGGCGTCTGTTGTCGCACCGGACGCTGCACCGGCCGCCGATGACGGTTTAATTGAAATTCCATCACCGATGGTTGGCACATTCTACCGTGCACCGTCGCCGGATGCGCCGCCATTTGTGGAAGTCGGTGCCGATATTTCTGAAACGAGTGTAGTTTGCATTATTGAAGCGATGAAGGTGATGAATGAAATTCAGGCGGACGTAAAGGGCAGGATTAAGAAAATTCTGATCGATAACGCCACACCGGTGCAGTTCGGTCAGCCGCTTTTCCTCGTAGAGCCGGCTTAAACAATTCGAAATTCAAAGCACGAAATTCGAAATAAATTAAAATATTCGAAGATTGTTTCGTGCTTCGGAATTCGGATTGCGAATTTTAACCCGAAGGGTCTGGTATGTTTGGAAAAATTCTGATTGCAAATCGCGGCGAAATTGCTCTGCGTATTATCCGCGCGTGTAAAGAACTTGGAATCCGGTCGGTCGCGGTGTATTCATCGGCAGACAGGGATTCGCTGCATGTTGAAATGGCGGACGAAGCGGTTTGCATCGGTCCCGCCGCTTCAACGGCGAGTTATCTGAAAGTGGCGAATATTATTAGCGCCGCCGAAGTTGCAGACGTGGATGCGATTCATCCGGGCTATGGGTTTCTCGCCGAAAATGCGCATTTCGCCGAAATTTGTAAAAGCTGCAACATTACATTCATCGGTCCGGATCCGGAAATTATCCGCAACATGGGCGATAAGGCGTTTGCACGCGATACGATGAAAGCCGCCGGTGTTCCAATTACGCCGGGCAGCGACGGAATTCTGCAGACATCCGATGAGGCGCTCGCGCTGGCGAAGGAAATGGGGTATCCGGTGCTGATTAAAGCCGTCGCCGGCGGCGGCGGAAAAGGAATGCGCGTGGCGCGTAACGACGTCAGTCTGGTGCAGGGTTTTATGATGGCGCGGGCAGAAGCGGAGACGAACTTCGGCAATCCGGATGTGTTTATGGAAAAGTATATCGAGTCAGCCCGGCACGTTGAAGTGCAGGTGATCGGTGATAATTTTGGCAATGTGGTGCATCTCGGCGAGCGCGATTGCAGTATTCAGCGTCGGCACCAAAAGCTGGTCGAAGAGTCGCCGTGTCCGGCACTGACGCCGGAAGAGCGGCAGGCGCTCTGCGAAGCCGGCGTGCGCGCTGCCAAGGCGGTGGGTTATAACAGCGTTGGCACGCTTGAATTTCTGTATGATGAAAAGGATAAAAAGTTCTATTTCATGGAAATGAATACGCGGATTCAAGTCGAGCACACCGTCAGTGAAGAAGTCACCGGCATCGATTTGGTGAAAGAGCAGATTATGGTGGCCGGCGGCAGAAAACTTTCATTTACACAAGATGATGTGAAGTTTAAAAATCACGCGATCGAGTTCCGTGTGAATGCCGAAAATCCGTATAAAAATTTTATTCCGTCACCGGGCAGAGTGGAAGCGGTACATTTTCCGGGCGGTCCCGGAATTCGCGTCGATTCGCATGTGTACAGTGGCTATACGATTTCACCGCATTACGACAGCATGATTGCAAAGATTATTGCGCGCGGTGCAACGCGCGATGAAGCACTCAACCGGCTGCACCGCGCGCTGACGGAATTTACGATCGCCGGTCCAAGCACGAGCGTGCCGGTCGGGGTTACACTGCTGGCCGACGGGGAATTCCGTGCCGGAAAATATAACACGGCATTTCTTGAAAAATTCATGTATGATAATTTCAAGGCTGAACGGCAATTATAAAAATATGACAGAGTAGAGAAAATAATTTAGACGGAATTTACAGGGTTGATGGCAGGTATTACAGATTTGTTTCCGTGTGTTTGGTGTATTCTACAATTGAAAATATGTTGTGGATTTTCGTGGTCACGAAAAGTTTTTCCATGAGAAGGTAAATCAGGAGCCGTTCATTTCAACGTACACCGGTTCTTTGCCGCCGGTTCGTTCCTTTATGTTTCCATCTACGATTTTATCAGTTTAACTGCTGCTGCGGGAGAACAACCTCTTTTGCCTTCCATTCTGCCTGTGAATCCTGTCTAAAAAATTCTGTTGAAGCGTGGAAAGGGCTGGACGTGCTACTCTGCAATAATTTCATAAAAGCTGTGTTTATTATGCCAAACGGCCTCTGACTCAACAGATGGGTACGGAACATTTTTGTTTAGCAAATTCCCTGCACCGGCAAACTGATTTTCACTGCAGAAGTCACCTGCGTTACAATGCAGAGCGGAAAGCCGGTTTCACCGGATGCGTTTGCTACACTTTTTGAATTAAAGTAGACGCGACGTTCCCGTCACGTTTCGTGTGAAAAATTTTCAGACAGGATTAACAAAATTTACAGGATGAAAAACAGAAAAGAAAATCCTGTCGATCCTGTTAATCTCCTCAAAATAATTCCTGCTCATCATAAATGCAGTGAGCATTTATTGTTCAGAATGTAAATATGCAGATAATCGTTTTGTTTTTCCGTAGTAGGGAGCCAGGCAGATCATAGAAGTTTGTTCGTTCCGAAATCCTCGAAAGTACTTGCATCTCCGGCAATCCGAATCCACATTCGCATAATATTGGCGGGAAGGGTCGTCTGTGTCATATTTTCTTTTTTTCAAATAACACCCATCAACATGCCATACCGAGCCCGTGTGGCTTTTTCGTTTTTTTATTTTAAATTTGTAATTTTGCAGAAAATATTCCCGTTCTTGACGCTTTCTTTCCTCTGCTTTTCTTTCCTCAATATATTTTTCTCTTAAATAACGATGTTTGTCGTTGAAAACCCAACGTTTTCCTTGCAATCCATCGACAACTATGTTTTCGATATCTTCTTTTTTGAATGAAATTTTATCAAAAGAACTCAGATCAATTTCAATTGTAGACAACTCTTGACTTGCGATTTCGTAAAATTTCTCTTCGTCAATAAAATGAGTGATTGCTATTTCAATAGCAAGCCGCCGACCCTTGGCTTCAATTATTAAATCAGGAATAACTCTTTTAAGGCGATGTTCTAAGTAGACATTATCAATATTGATTATTTGGTCTTTAGATAATAAACATATCCCATAATCTGGAATATCATCATATAAAGGCGGAACCGTGAATACTTTTCGTTTTGCAATAATTTCTTTTGCAAATAGATGTAATGCACTTTCTAACGCATACGTACATTCTGGTGCATTATAATGAGCAAAATGATGAGCTTGAATTTCGCCTTTTTTTGCAATTAAAGATGTACCACACGCCGGACAAAAACATTCGCAACTTAGCCCGGAACCAACCTCAGATATATGTGTTAATTTATTGGCTTTAATCCCAAATGGAAGTTGTACGCGTTCCATTTTTTATTCCTCAATGCGCTTCCAGCCAGTTTCTGCCGATGCCGCAGTCGACGACGACGGGAACATCCAGGGGCAGGGCGGTGCTCATAAGGTTGCGGATTTCGTCGATGAGTTCATGTTCGTCCTGATGAAGTTCGAAGACGAGTTCGTCGTGCACCTGCAGCAGCATGCGTGTTTTGGCGCGGCGTGTTTTGAGCAGGTCGTAAATACGAATCATCGCAATTTTAATCATGTCGGCGGCGGAGCCCTGAATCGGTGCGTTGATGGCGTACCGTTCGGCGGCGGCGCGAACGGTGCCGTTTTTCGCATTAATATCGCGCACACGGCGCCGGCGTCCGGCGATGGTTTCGACGTAGCCTTTCTCGCGTGCGGTGGCGATGATACTGTCGATGCACGCTTTGATTGCCGGATACTGTGTAAAATAATTTTCAATAATTTCAGCCGCTTCTTTGCGCGGAATGCGCAGCCGCTGTGCGAGACCGAATGATGAAATGCCGTAGATGATGCCGAAATTGACCATTTTAGCCCGCCGGCGCTGTTCTTTGGTAACGTCTTTCAAATCGACGCCAAATACGCGCGCGGCGGTGGCGGTGTGGATGTCTTCGCCGGAACTGAAGGCCTGCTGCATAAATTCATCCCCGGAAAGATGCGCCATAACACGCAGTTCAATCTGCGAATAGTCGGTGGAGAGCAGTGTAAACTCCGGTGCATTGGCGATGAATGCGCGCCGGATTTCCTGTCCCGCCTCGGTGCGCACAGGAATATTCTGCAGATTCGGATCGCTTGATGCCAGACGTCCGGTAGTTGTCACCGCCTGATTGAACGACGTATGAATGCGGCGATCCGCCGGTGAAATATATTCCGGCAATGCATCGACGTAGGTATTTTTCAGTTTGGCGGCGGCACGATAATCAAGAATAACACGCGCGATTTCGTGATCGGTGGCGAGCTGATCGAGAATCTCTTCGCCGGTGGCGTATTGTCCGGTTTTGGTTTTTTTCGGTTTTTCGATCAGCTTCAGTTTGTCGAAGAGAATTTCACCGAGCTGTTTCGGCGAATTGAGATTAAACTCTTGTCCGGCGAGTTCGTAGACGCGCTTTTCCTGGCCGGCGAGTTCGCCGGCAAGTTTGGCGGAAATCTCTTTCAGCGCACCGGGATCCACCGCCACGCCGCTGGCTTCCATGGCCACCAGCACCGGCACGAGCGGGCATTCGATAGCGTTAAAAACGCCGGCGAGTTTATGTTTCTCCAGCAGCGGTTCAAATATTGAGCGCAGCTGCAGTGTGACGTCAGCATCTTCGCAGGCATAATCGCAAAGTGTGTCAAGCGGCACGTCCGTCATCGGAATCTGTCCGCTTTTCTTTTCGCCGATCAGCGCCGTAATCGGCACCGGCGCATAATTCAAATGTGTTTCCGCGAGCCGGTCGAGTGCGTGCCGCGTTTCCGGATCGAGCAGATAGTGCGCGAGCATGGTGTCGAACAGTCGACCGCGCAGTTCAATGCCGGCGGTGCGCAGCATCGCGCTATCAAACTTTAAATTGTGCCCGGTCTTTTCAATCGTTTCGTCAGCAAAAATTCCGGCGAACGGCTCCAGCGCCTTTTTGCATTCGCCGGAATCCGGCGGCAGCGTCATATAAAACGCCTCGTGCGGTTTGACGGCAAACGAAATACCGATGAGCTGCGCGGTACGCGGATCAAGTCCGGTGGTTTCGGTGTCAAAACAGAACTGTTTTGATTTTTCCAGCAGCGCCGCGAGTTCTTTGCGTTCGTCCAGAGTTTGAACCAGTTTGTACACATGTCGGGTATCGGCAATGGTTTTATACTGCGGTGTCTCTGCCGCCCGGACGTCCGGCGCCTGCGGCACCGCAAAATCAAACAGGTCTCCTTGTCCGCTGTGCGGTGGCGGCGGAGCATAACCGGCGGACGGTGCCGGCGCCGGCGCTTTGCCGAACAGCCGTTTTGCAAATGCAGTAAATTCATATTTGGCAAAGAGCGCGGAAAGTTTTTCTTCATCGTAATCGCCGCGAACCAGTCCGTCCGGCGAGAATTCAATCGGCGCGTCTGTCATAATAGTCACAAGACGTTTGCAGAGCAGGGCGCGCTCTTTATTTGCTTCCAGGTTTTCTTTCAGTTTGCCTTTCAGCTCGCCGGCTTTGGCGAGCAGATTTTCAACCGTACCGAACTGTGCAATTAATTTCTGTGCTGTTTTTTGTCCGATGCCCGGCACGCCGGGAATATTATCAGCGGTATCGCCGGCGAGGCCAAGAATATCGGCAACCTGATCAATGCGTTCAATTTCCCAGTTGTTTAGAATTTCCGGCACACCGAGGATTTCCGCCGGTGCACCGCCTTTGCCGGGTTTGTAAATAAAGGTGTGTTCATCAACGAGCTGTGCGAAATCTTTGTCCGGCGTCACCATGAACGTGTCGTAACCCTCTTTTTCGGCGCGGCGTGCAAGAGTGCCGATCAAATCGTCCGCTTCAAATCCCTGTGCGGTGAGCACCGGGATATTAAATGCCGCGAGGAATTCCTTGATCACCGGGACGGCGGAACGGATTTCCTCCGGCGTTTCGTCGCGCGTCGCTTTGTAGTCCGGAAATTCTTCATGCCGGAACGTCGGACCGGAGACATCAAATGCCACCGCAATGTGTGTTGGATTCTGTTTTTCCAGCAGCTCGAGCAGCGTATTCAGAAAACCGAAAATCGCCGAAACATTTTTTCCCTTCGAGTTAATCATCGGGTTGCGGATAAAGACGAAATAGGCGCGATACACCAGTGCCATTCCGTCGAGAAGAAAAAGTTTTTTGCTCATAGGCAAAAGAATAAAGCAGCGCTTCCGGTTATGAAAGATGAAAAGGGCACACGCTTTAACCGCGGATTCAAACGGATGGAAACGGATTTAACAGGAAAACGCGCAGAAGAGGGCTCCTGCCGGGCTTATGCAAATAAGGACGTCGCCGGACGTTGTATAGGAAAAAATACGTTGAACCTTGAACTATAAATTTCATATTTTTATAAAAAAGCTTCCCGAACAACTATCTTTCCAGGTCAGAATCAACATGCAGGATGTTGCACAATCCGGTTTTTATAAGCCGATGACAAAGCAGAACAGGGACAGAAGCCGGAGTTTAAGGATTAAAATGTAGATTTAAAAACGAATGTCTCTCTGTAAAATCCATGTTCATTTGTATCATCTGCAGTTGAACGCCGGCATTCCGGTCTTTCAAAATCATTATTATTCTCTACTCTGTTCTCATGTTTCAAAGAACTGTAGAGACGAATGCAAAGCGATTGGATGTGTGGCTGGCGGAGCAGCAGCCGGAGCACTCGCGTGCGCGATGGCAGTCGTTAATTAAAGCCCGGCTGGTTACGGTGAACGGCGCGCCGGCGAAGGCGAATCAGAAACTGCACGCCGGCGATAAGATTTCATGGATGATTCCGCCGGCAGTGGATATTGAACTGCGCGCCGAGGACATTCCGCTTGATATTCTTTATGAAGATAACGCGATTATCGCAGTGAATAAACCCGCCGGACTGGTGGTGCATCCCGCCGCCGGCAATGAAACCGGCACACTGGTGAACGCATTGCTGCATCATTGTGAAAATCTCGCCAGTATCGCCGGTGAAAAACGCCCCGGAATTATTCACCGGCTCGACAAAGATACAAGCGGTGTCATCGTAGCAGCTAAAACTGAAGCGGCTATGAATTCGCTGGCGGAGCAGTTTAAACAGCGCGAAACCGAAAAAGAATACCTGACGATTGTTAAGGGAGTTCCGGCGCCGCCACACGGTGTAATTCAGGCGGTGATCGGCCGGCATCCCATTCACCGCAAAAAAATGGCGGTGAATGTGCGTAACGGACGCGGTGCACTTTCGCGCTATGAAATCGTAGAAAAATTTCCGGCGGCAGCCATGTTGAGCGTTAAAATTGAAACCGGCCGGACACATCAGATCCGCGTTCACATGGCGCACATCAAGCATCCGGTGCTCGGTGATAAACTGTACGGCCGGAGTTTCTATCTCAAAGCACCGCGCCAGATGCTGCACGCCGCCAAGCTGTCCATCATTCATCCCGTCGCCGGCAACCGCATGATGTTTACCGCACCGCTGCCGGACGACATGCAGCTTTTCCTGCAGATGCTCCGCACCGACCGGCAAGAAATCATGGAAGCGCTGAAGGTGCCGCTATAATTTTATTATTTCTGTGTGAAAATCTGTTTGCAGCCGCTTCATCTGCAGTTTCAATCAAATATGCAATACGAATTATTTTTCTGTAAACTTTTGTCGCATATCGGCATTGAATTAATTTTGCAATATGGTACAAATTGTCGCGACGGTTTGTTATGAGGTCAAAGTTTTTAGATAAATTGATCGACCGGCTTGACCGGCTGGATGCCGACAGTGTTCAGACGCATTTCCTGCATCTGGCGCGCGAAAAAGGATTGCTGGAAACTATTTTTCAGGCGATTCAGGAGGGGCTGATTGTGGTCGACAGCGCCGCACGCGTCCGTTATGCCAACCGTGCAGCGGCGAATCTGTTCGGCTTTAAGCAGGAAACGGTTGAGGGTCAGCCGGTAGCGCGCTACATTCGTGATATTGCCTGGGATAAAGTACTGCATCTCGACGGTGATGAATGGGTGAAAATGGTGCGCCGCGAAATTGAAGTTACCTATCCCGATCACCGGTTTGTTGAATTTTATGTGGTGCCGCTTTCTGAAGAGGAAAAGGAGCAGGGCGCCGTCATTATGTTCCGCGATGTGACGCGCGAACGTGAAACGGCGGCGGAGTCGATTGAGTCTGAACGGTTGAAAGCACTGACACTGCTGGCCGCCGGCGTCGCGCATGAAATCGGCAATCCGCTGAACGCAATTACCATCCATTTGCAACTGATGGAGCGCGAACTGCACGATGTGGCCGATCCGGCGCTGCGCGAAAATTTACAGGAACTGGTAGATGTTTCGCAGCGCGAAGTGCACCGGCTGGACAAGATTATCACACAGTTTTTGCGCGCAATCCGTCCGTCGATGCCGGAGCGCCGGCCGGTGCAGCTTGAACAGATGCTGGATGAAACGCTCGAACTGATGAAACATGAAATTGAAAACCGGCGGATGCTGGTGGAACGCGAACAGCCGGAGAATATTCCGCCGGTGCCGGCCGACGATACGCAGGTGAAACAGGCCTTTTTTAATGTGATCAAAAATGCGCTGCAGGCGATGGACGACGGCGGTATTTTGAAAATCAGTATTGCGGTGTCATCACGCTTTGTCAGCGTCTGTTTTACCGATAACGGCAGCGGCATTGCGCCGGAGGATTTCGGTGCAATTTACGATGCGTATCACACCACGAAAGAGACCGGCAGCGGACTTGGACTGATGATTGTTCAGCGTATTCTGCGCGATCACGGCGGGGAGATTGAAATTGCCTCCACGCCCGATCGCGGCACGGCATTTACCCTGCACTTCCCGCGCGACGATGTGCGGATGGCGCTGCTCACCGCGCCGGAAAAAGCGAAGAAATGATTTTTAACCGCAGATGGCGCAGATGAACGCAGATTTTTAACAAAAAGGAAACGAAGGATCGCGAAGGAAAAATTGGAGGGACGCTGGCTCAGCGTCCGTGGCCGCCGAGGCCGGCGATCCGCCATCAGGATCATCCGTTTATATGCGCGTAATCTGCGGTGGAAAAATTAAGGAAGAGTTATGGCTGGAACAAAACCGTTACTTTTAATTGTCGACGACGAAAAGAATATCCGCGAAGGACTGGCGCGGGCGCTGCGGCGTTCCTATGAAATCCGCACGGCGGAGAGCGGTGCGGCGGCGCTGGCAATCCTGAGCGAAGAGCCGGTGGATGTGATGCTGAGTGATGTACGTATGCCGAATATGGACGGCATTACACTGATGCAGCGCGCGCTGGCCATTTCACCGCAACTGATCTGCATTCTGCTGACGGCCTATGGAAATATTGAAACGGCGGTGGAGGCGATGCGTCACGGGGCAACGGATTTTATGACGAAGCCGGTGAATCTGGATCAGCTTGAACTGGTGCTGAAACGCGTATTGCGCTCGCGCAGTGCCGAAGCGGAAAACCGGCAGCTGCACGAACAGCTCGACAGTAAATTCGGATTGGAAAATATCATCGGCAATTCGCCGGCGATGCAGGAGGTTTTCGATACGGTGAAGCAGGTTGCGGCGTCGCGCGCGACGGTGCTGATTCAGGGCGAAAGCGGTACCGGCAAAGAGCTGATTGCCAAAGCGATTCACCGGTTGAGTCCGCGCAAAAACGGTGCGTTTGTGCCGGTGCACTGCGCGGCGCTGTCGTCGAGCCTGCTTGAAAGCGAACTGTTTGGACACGAAAAAGGCGCATTCACCGGCGCGACGGAGCGGCGCAAAGGACGTTTCGAAATGGCGGACGGCGGCACGCTGTTTCTGGATGAAATCGGCGAAATCGACGCGAATGTGCAGGTGAAAATTCTGCGCGCGCTGGAAGAGCGCCGGTTTGAACGCGTCGGCGGCATGGAGCCGGTGGATGTGGATACGCGCCTGATTGCGGCGACGAACCGCGACCTGAAGCAAATGGTCGCTGATGGAACCTTTCGTGAAGACTTATTTTACCGGTTGTATGTGGTGGTTGTCACTCTGCCGCCGCTGCGTGACCGGCGCGGCGATATTCCACTGCTGCTGAAACATTATCTTGATCTGTTCAACCGCGAGAATCATCGCACGATTGAAGGTTTTTCGCCGGATGCGCTCGATCTGCTGTCGGCCTACAACTGGCCCGGCAACGTGCGCGAACTGCGCAATGTCGTAGAACAGATTGTGGTGCTGTCGCGCGCGCAAAAAATCGGCGTACGCGAACTGCCGGTGCAGCTCCGCTCCCGTGAAACCGGTTTAAAGCGCGCAGCAGGTCTGGATGCTGCCGGTGTAACGCTCGCCGAAATGGAACGTGCTGCGATTGAAAATGCATTGCAACGGAATTCCGGCAACCGCACGCGTGCGGCGGAAGAGCTTGGCATCAGCCGCCGGACACTGCACCGGAAAATTGCCGGGTACAGCGGAGAAGAGGAAACAGGCAGAGTTTAAATACTGTATGTTGAACAATTGAACCCCGGACTGTGTTTTTATCTTAATGAATCCATATAACGCCGGAACGTTTCATTATACAAACGGAAGAGAGAAAAATCTTCAAGACTGGAAAGCGATCTCGGTTCGCACGGAATTCCGGCTTCAACAATTGCCGCCATCGGGTTGAGTCCGCCGGTGACGATGAATCCGGTGCGTCCTTCGGCGACGGGAATATCGAGCAGCGGCTGGCCGGGACGTCCGGTTAATAACGCACCGCCGAGTCCGAGTTTCTGCAACCGCGCAAAAATTTTATTCGCATCATCGGTGGCGGCGGATGGAATTTCGCGGAAACTGGCGGTGATGATGCCGTGATCTTTGTGAATGCAGCCGCGCAGGTCTGTCATGCCGGCGCGGATAAATGTTTCGAGCGGATCGACGGTGACGGCGGAATATTCCATGAGTTCAACGAAGCGGAGAGGGCGGTTCTGTTTCATTTCAAGCAGTCCGCCGTAGCGCGCCGTTACCGGGATTCCTTCGGCCATCAAAATCCCATTGAGTGTGATGCTGCACGGTGTGCCGAGCACGGCACAGCCTGCCGGAACTGTTTTACCGGAACGGGTTTCGCCGGAATGAAGCAGGCTGAGCCGCGTGCCCATGCTCAGGTTTTTATCGAACACGGGTTTGATTTCGGTGAATATCTGCGACAGATCGCGTGTGCGCACGGTGGCAAAATTTGAAATGACGGTACCGGCGCCGGTTTTGCAGCGAAAGGTCATGCGGTAACCGAGCGTGTCGATTCGTCCGCGCACGAAACCGACTTTGGCAACAATGTTGGAATGTTCGAGTTCGGCGCGTCCGGGTTCAGTAAGAATGCGGCCTTTCCGGCGGCTCGTTAATTGTGTGAGTCCGGCGCGGTCAAGCTCGTTGAGATATAAACGGATCGTGCGCGGTTGCAATTGTACACCGAGCGCCGGCAGCCGTTCGGCAATTTTAGCGGCGCCGGCCGGCCCGCTGATTTCACTCAGTGCGCGCAAAATAGCGATGCGAATTTTTTCACTTTTAGAGTTCACAGTGCGGGTCTTGTCGACAGTCACAGGTCTGAAAGTCGCAGGTCATTTTTATAGTCAAAAGTCTGAATCCGGAAATTGAATGCTTATGATTGCTGACTTTCGGATTTTTGGTCTTAAGACCTGCAACTTTTTTTCTAAATTTTTTCACCGTATTAAACGGCGCATAAACATGATGTTTTTGTAAAATTATTCCTTTCGTAGATTAACTTATACGGCATTATTACCGTATAAATTTATTTTGTCAAATCCCGGTCCAAAAGATTATCGTTGACTTACCGGAATAATTTTAAGAAACAGAACTGATAATTTTATTTATACGACATATTTATGCCGTATTGAATTTAACAACGGGAGTGTGCAGATGAGTACGATTATTAATGATGTTCTCGCGGCGGTGGAGCGCCGTAATGCCGGCGAGCCGGAGTTTATGCAGGCGGTGCGCGAAGTGCTGGAATCGCTGGAGCCGGTGATTGAGCGCCGGCAGGATTTTCAGGACGCGCGCATTCTGGAACGCATTGTTGAGCCGGAACGCCAGATTATTTTCCGTGTGCCGTGGGTGGACGATAAAGGCCGGGTTCAGGTAAACCGCGGATTCCGGATTCAGTTTAACAGTGCGCTCGGTCCGTATAAAGGCGGTCTCCGTTTTCATCCGAGTGTAAACGCCGGCATTTTGAAATTTCTCGGTTTTGAGCAGACGTTTAAAAATTCGCTGACAACGCTGCCGATGGGCGGCGGTAAAGGCGGTGCGGATTTCGATCCGAAAGGAAAGTCGAGTGCGGAAGTGATGCGCTTCTGCCAGTCGTTCATGACAGAACTGCAGCGCCATATCGGACCGGACACCGATGTGCCGGCGGGTGACATCGGCGTCGGTGCGCGTGAAATCGGTTATCTGTTCGGCCAGTACAAACGCCTGCGCAATGAATTTACCGGTGTGTTCACCGGCAAGAGCCCGGAATGGGGCGGCTCTCTCATCCGCCCCGAAGCCACGGGCTACGGTGCGGTCTATTTTCTTGAACAGATGCTCAACACCGCCGGCGACTCTCTGGAGGGAAAAACCATTGCAGTTTCAGGTTTCGGTAATGTTGCCTGGGGCACGGCGCAAAAGGCCACGGAACTGGGGGCCAGGGTGGTGACGATTTCCGGCCCGGACGGCTACATCTACGATGAGGCAGGTCTTGACGCTGACAGGGTTGCCTACATGCTTGAACTCCGTGCGTCAAATAACGATATCGTCTCCCCGTACGAGAAGAAATTCCCCGGCTCAAAATTCTTTGCGGGCAGGAAACCCTGGGAGGTCAAAGTTGACATTGCGATGCCCTGTGCGACGCAGAACGAACTCAACGGCGCAGACGCTGCAGCATTGATTAAGAACGGTGTAAAAGCCGTTGCCGAGGTTTCTAACATGGGCTGCACCCCGGAAGCGATTGAACAGTTTATTACGACGAAAACTCTCTATGGTCCGGGTAAAGCGGTCAACGCCGGCGGCGTGGCTACTTCAGGACTGGAGATGAGCCAGAACTCCATGCGCTTGAGCTGGACCCGTGAAGAGGTCGACCGGAAACTCAAAGAGATCATGATTAATATTCATAAAAACTGTTTTGAAACCGCGGCCGAATACGGACTTGAAGGCAACTATGTCGCCGGCGCCAACATTGCCGGTTTCACCAAAGTAGCAACCGCCATGCTCGCTCAGGGTGTTGTCTAAAAAACATCACGTGATGTTTATGGGAAGGGAGCTCCGGCTCCCTTTTTCGCTGGAAAAGTTAACCGCGGATGACACGGATAAATACGGATGTGTTTAAACCACTAATTAACACTAATCGACACGGATTGATGGTGGTTTTTATCCGCTTATATCTGTGAAATCCGCGGCGAAATTATTCACGATTTTTCTAGGAAATTCCAGCAATCCAATATTCCATTATTCCAACAACCCGCTCTTCATTATGAGCCATGAATTACAACCCGACCGCGATGCGTTTTTAAAACTAATGAACGCGACAATGCCGTTCGGTAAATACACCGGGCGGCGGCTGGTTGATTTGCCGGAACCGTATGTTGTCTGGATGAAACAGAAAGGGTTTCCGAAAGGTGAACTCGGACGAATGCTCGAAACGGTTTACACGATCAAAGCGAATGGACTGGAATATCTTTTAAAAAAGTAGACGCGACTTTCTCGTCGTGTCTATTTTAAATTTCAATTCCCGTAAATGTCCGCAACAGCCAGCCGATCAGAAAACTGATGGCGGCGATACCCAGACTCAAGCAGGTCATTTCCAAAAAACGACGTTTAAAATTAAGATCTTTTGCGACAGAAATATAATAATTGAATGAGGCAATAATAATAACGCCGAGCGACAGTGTAATTGCCAGGCACACAAAATAATTTTTCAGGAACAGATACGGCGAAATCAGCAGCAGCACGGTGACGATGTATGCTG
This sequence comes from Kiritimatiellales bacterium, assembly GCA_041656295.1. NCBI lineage: Bacteria > Pseudomonadati > Kiritimatiellota > Kiritimatiellia > Kiritimatiellales > Kiritimatiellales bacterium. The sequence goes on from JBBADV010000006.1 coordinate 25,199, forward strand.
CGCCGGTATAAACAGCGGATTTCACCGGATTTTTGTCTGTCTCTTCTGATTTAGTTGAAAGGTATTCCGATGCCGCCATTGAAAACGCCGCCGCAATTCCGGTGATTGTGCCGGTCAGTGCAATCAGTTTTGTATTTTGAAGTGCAAGCGTAAAACCGGCGAGTGCACCGGTGAGTTCAACCAGCGCATCATTCAATCCGAGTACAATGGAACCGGTATACTTCAAGTGTTCCTCGTCGATCATGTTGATCAATGTACGTTCATGCTCGTCTTCTTCCGCGGCAAGCTGTCCGGCGGGGGCATAATGTTTTTCATAACTTCCGTAAACCGTCGTGATGTCTTTTTCAGCGGCTTCCATCAGTTTGATACCAAACGTCAGGCCGAATACGCGCGCAATCAGATAATATTTCCACAGACGAAAACGATGCGGCAGCACCTCCTGTCCGGTGACTTCCTTCCATTGATAATAATGCCGGCGTTCGTCCTCCGCGATTCTATAAAGAATCTTGCGGTTATTCGGACAGGATGTATTGGCCGCCAGCAGCGAATAAATATGATATTCCGTGATTTCATTCCGTTGGAATTTCATGAATTCTTTTTTCAGCGCAGCTGTAAGTTCCATATCTGATCCTTTCAAATCATCCGGGTTGATATATCAATGCCGTGTGTTTGTACTTATAAGAATTACTGTCCAGTCGACAATCAAATTTACAAACAGAGAAACATCAGTTTAATTGTAATGATCTGCATAACACATTTAATCTGAGAACATATTTTCAAAGCGGGTCATGATTTTTTCGGCGGATAACGGCGGAATCCGGAATATGCCAGCAGTTTCCAGACCATCCAGAGCGCTTCAAAGATTATTTTTTTCGACATTTTGGATGCACCGGACCGGCGTTCTTCAAAAACAATTGGAACTTCAACGATGCGAAAACCCATCATCCATGCGGTATGTGTCACTTCGACCTGAAATGAATACCCGTTCGATTCAATTTTTTCGAGGTCGATTTTCTCCAGCACGGCGCGCCGGAAACACTTATAACCGCCGGTCGGATCCGTAAACGGCATGCCGGTGACAAGCCGGACATAAACTCCGGCGCCGCGACTGAGAAACAACCGGCGCAACGGCCAGTTAATAATCCGCACGCCGTTTTTATAACGCGATCCAAGCACCAGATCGGCGTCCAGTGCAGCGGCACGAAAACGGGGAATGTCCGCCGGATTGTGAGAAAAATCGGAATCCATTTCGAAAATGAACTGATACTCATTGGCAAGCGCCCATTTGAATCCGGCAATATATGCACGGCCGAGTCCGTTCTTTTCCTGACGGTGCATCACATGAATGCGCGCATCGCCGGCGGCCAGTTCGTCAGCAATTATGCCGGTGCCGTCCGGGGAATTATCATCTACAAAGAGAATATGTACATCAGGAGAACACTCAAACACAGCCGGTGCAATGGTCCGGATATTGTCGCGTTCGTTATACGTTGGAATAACAATTAAAGTATCACTCACAATGCGAAGAGCATACGAAAAGAAAAGCTAAAGAATCAAGCAGAAGACAGCACAGATTTATTTGACGGAAGAAGGTGTTACGGCAGATTGTAAGAGCGAGCTGGAAAATTAAAAAAACCGCCGGAAATTTTCGGCGGTTAAAACGGCAGGGCTGACCCGATGAGTCAGCCGTGAACAAATTCCGGCGGTTTCATTGAAACCGCTCTGCCGATTTTTACACTTTTTTGAAACAAAGTGTCGCATTGTGTCCGCCGAAGCCGAGGGAGTTGCTGAGCGCAACGTTGATGTCAGCTTTGCGGGCAGTGTTCGGAACGTAGTCGAGATCACAATCCGGATCCGGCGTCTCGTAGTTGATGGTCGGCGGAATGATGCCTTCTCTGAGCGCCATTGCACAGGCGATGGCTTCAACACCGCCGGCGGCGCCGAGCAGATGTCCCGTCATTGATTTGGTTGAACTGACCAGAACTTTGCGCGCGAGCTCTTCTCCGAGCGCTTTTTTGATGGCGCCGGTTTCGCCTTTGTCGTTGAGCGACGTGCTGGTTCCGTGCGCATTAATGTAATCAACATCTGCAGCCTGCAGCCCGGCGTCCTCGAATGCCAGACGCATTCCGCGTGCGGCCTGATCCCCGTCCTGGGCCGGTGCGGTGATATGATATCCATCGCAGGTGCGGCCGTAGCCGGCGAGTTCGCAGTAGATTGTTGCTCCGCGCGCTTTGGCGTGCTCTTCGGTTTCAAGTACAATGACACCGGCGCCTTCACCCATGAGGAATCCGTCGCGGTTGAGATCGAATGGACGCGATGCGCGCGCCGGATCATCGTTACGCGAGGTAAGCGCGCGGAGTGCGCAGAATCCGCCGAGTCCGAGCGGCGTCATCGGGCCTTCGGTTCCGCCGGCGATCATAACGTCGGCTTCGCCGTGTTGAATGATGCGCAGCGCTTCACCGATGGAGTGCGTACCGGAGGCACACGCGCTGGTAACGCAGAAGTTCGGGCCTTTGAGTCCGAACTGAATGGCGATCTGTCCGGCAATGATGTTGGTGATCATGGTCGGAATTATGAACGGCGACAGCCGGCTTGGACCGCGTTCGCGGTAGATATCCTGCGAGGCTTCCATGATTTGCAGCCCGCCGATTCCGGTGCTGACAATGACGCCAATGCGCTCACAGTCTTCTCTGGTAAAATCGAGTCCGGAGTGCTGAATCGCCATGATGGATGCGGCGAGTCCGTACTGTGAAAACGGATCCATTTTCCGGGCCTCTTTTTTGGAGAAATAGAGCTCGGGATTAAAATCTTTTACTTCGGCGCCGATGGTCGTGGTGAATGCGTCCACATTTTCGACTTTAGTAATCCGCGCACCGCCGGAACGTCCGGTTTTGAGTCCTTCCCAGAACTCTTCGAGGTTGTTGCCGATCGGCGTCACCGCACCCATGCCTGTAATTACAACGTTACGACGTTTCATAAATTTTTTCCCCGCCAAAGAGTCAAAAGCCTGAAAGTCAAAGGTCGAAAGCCGGGAATCCGGGAAGGATGTTTAACGTTCGACTTTTATACTTTCGACTAATTAAAAACCGGGAAACCCCGTCTGCAAGACGGATCCCCGGTTTTCATCAGAAACAGCTGTTACTCGCCGAGACCTTTGGATTTCAGGTAGTCGATTACAGCACCGACCGATGTCAGCTTTTCAGCATCTTCATCCGGAATTTCTGCACCGAATTCTTCTTCGAAAGCCATAACGAGCTCAACGGTGTCGAGAGAGTCTGCGCCGAGGTCTTCAATGAAAGAAGCTTCCGGTGTGACCTGATCAGCGTTTACGCCAAGCTGTTCAACGATAATATCTTTTACTTTATCTTCAAGTGCCATTGTATTCTCCTTGTCGTCGTTTGTCTTACATAACCATTCCGCCGCAAGTTGAAATCACCTGACCGGTGACATAACTTGAAACGTCATCCGCAAGGAATGCGACCACATTGGCCACTTCTTCGGGCTCTCCGAAGCGTCCCAGCGGAATATTTGAGAGCATCTTGTTTTTCACTTCCTCCGGAAGTGCATCCGTCATTTTCGTGCGAATAAATCCGGGCGCCACCGCGTTGCAGCGGATATTACGGCTGGCCAGCTCACGTGCTACCGTTTTGGTAAACGCAATCACGCCGCCTTTGCTTGCAGAATAATTTGCCTGACCGGCATTGCCGATGATGCCGACCACAGAGGCAATGTTGATGATATTTCCGTAGCGCTGCTTCATCATGCCGCGCATCGCCGCTTTAGTGACCAGGAACATGCCCTTCAGGTTCACATCCATTACGGCATCCCAGTCCGCTTCGCTCATACGCATCAGCAGACCGTCTTTTGTGATTCCGGCGTTGTTCACGAGAATATCAATTTTACCAAAATCCTTTTCAATCTCTTTCACGACCGCTTCGGTGCCTTCGGCGGAAGCCACATTTACGCCGTAGCCTGCACCGCGCCGGCCAAGCGCTTTCACTTTTCCAGCAGTCTCCTCCAGCCACTCCGCGTTCAGATCGCACAACGCCAGATCGGCGCCACCGGCGGCAAGTTTCAATGCAATCGCCTGACCCAGCCCGCGCGCGGCGCCGGTCACCAATGCCACTTTCCCGTCAAACTGTCCCATCTAAAAAATCCCTTTCTATGATTATGCCCTGAACGATTATGCGTCCAGATCAGAAATTACGCCTATGTTAGAAATCACAACGGTTTTGTCAATACGCTTCATCAATCCGGCAAGCACCCTGCCGGGGCCGCACTCTACTGCCTCCTGCACACCGCTTCCTGCAAGCCACTGCATGCATTCCACCCAGCGCACCGATCCGGTAATCTGCTTAATCATATGATCACGCAGCAATTCCAGATCACCATGCGGCTTACCGGTCACATTTGAAAGCACCGGGATGCGCGGCTCCGCCAGCGGAATATCCTTTAAAAACTCTGCCATCTGGTCGGCAGCCGGCTGCATCAGTGGCGAATGAAATGCGCCGGCAACCGGCAGCGGCAGTGCGCGTTTTGCACCGGCTTCTTTGCAGAGCGTTTCTGCTGCTGCAATGCCTTCCACTGTTCCGGAAAGCACAATCTGCTCCGGCGAATTAATGTTCGCCAGCGTTACGTCCGCTTCGCCGGCGATTTTTTCCAGTGTTGCGCGGTCGAGATTAATCACCGCCAGCATCGCACCGGGATTCACTTCGCATGCCGTCTGAATAAATTCCCCGCGTGCTTTCAGCACGCGCAGTGTGTCCTCAAAAGAAATAACGCCGGCGGCGTACAGCGCGCCCCACTCGCCGAGGCTGTGACCGGCGGCATAATCAAAGGTGAGGTTCGGCTTTTTAAGCCGCAGCGCTTGAAGCGCGGCAGCGCTGACCGTGAAAATGGCCGGTTGAGTATGATGCGATTTTTTCAGCTCGTCCTCGGGGCCGTCAAAGCAAATGGCGGTGATATCATAACCGAGCACTTCATTGGCTTTTTCGAAAAGCGCTTTGCATTCCGGCAGTGCATCATAAAAGTCTCTGCCCATACCGACAAACTGCGAACCCTGCCCTGGAAATAAAATGGCTCTCTTCATGATTTCGTCCATTCCACAATATTTGCGCCCCAGGTGAAACCGCCGCCGAATGCTACCAGCAGCGCGAGGTCGCCGGTTTTGATTTTTCCGGCGCTTACCGCTTCGTGCAGTGCAATCAGCAGTGCCGCCGCCGAAGTATTGGCATATTTTTCAACATTCAAAAACATGCGGTCTTCCACATGCAGACGCTTGCCAATGGCATCAACAATCCGTGCATTCGCCTGGTGTGCAATAAATAATGCGATCTCGTCTGTGGTCAAATTGTTTTTTTTAAGCGTTTCAGTGACTGAGGCCGTCATTTGCATCACCGCATGTTTAAATACTTCGCGGCCTTCCATCTTCAGATAGTGCTCTTTGCGGTCAATCATCGCGTGCGAAATCGGCGTACGAGATCCGCCGCCGGGCGTTAACAGGAGATGCGCGAGTGAACCGTCGGAACCGAATGTGCCGGGCATAATGCCGCGTTTAGCGCCGGTGGCGCGCAGAACCGCCGCGCCGGCGCCGTCGCCGAACAGCACGCAGGTGTTGCGGTCTTCCCAGTCAATAAACGTACTCATTTTTTCAGCGCCGATAACGAGCGCTGTGTTTGCCGCACCGGCGGCAATGGCGTTTTTTGCCGTTTCCAGCGCGTAGAGTGAACCGGAACAGGCGGCGCCAAGATCATAACAGTATGCGTTTTTTGCACCGATTTTTTCCTGCACAAAACAGGCCGTGCTCGGGAAAAACATATCCGGCGACAGCGTGGCGACAATCAGCAGATCAACTTCATCCGCCGCGACCCCCGCATCGTCCAGCGCAGCGCGTGCGGCACCGGCGGCGAGATCCGACGTTGCCTGTTCCGGCGCGGCAATCCGGCGCTCGCGCATGCCGGTGCGCGTAAAAATCCATTCGTCGGAGGTATCGACAATTTTTGAAAGATCGTCGTTCGTGACGGTTTTCTCCGGAACATACATGCCGGTTCCGATAATCGAGACCGTACGCAAAGCTGTGTTATTCGCTGGATTCACTGTTGGCAAAAATCCGGGTTATCTCTTCTTGGATCAATCCGTTCACGTTTCGTTCAGCCGCATCAATCGAAACACGAATGGCGTTATAAACGGCATACGACGATGACGAACCGTGACCGATAATGCAAATTCCATTAACACCGAGCAGCGGCGCGCCGCCGGAACTTTCAGAGTCGGTTTTAACTCTGATTTCTTTGAATGCGCCGGCCGCTTTTAAAATTCCGGCGCCGACTCTCCGCAGCAGCGTGCTGGAAAACGATTCCGTCAGCCACTGCTTCATCGTATGCGCCACGCTCTCGCCGGTTTTCAGAACGACGTTACCGACAAAACCGTCACACACCGCCACGTCCACATCGCCGTCAAACAAGTCGCGGCTTTCTACATTCCCTATAAAATTGAGCGGTGAATTTTCAAGAAGCTGAAATGCCTCTTTTGTATTTTTATTTCCCTTTGCATCCTCTTCGCCGATGCTCAGCAGTCCGACGGTAGGGTTGGGAATATTCAGAATTTTTTTCGCGTAGATATTGCCCATCACCGCAAATTCAACCAGCATTCTGCCGGTGCAGTCCGGAGTCGCGCCGGCATCTAACAGTACAAACGGATTTTTGAGCGACGGCATCACGGTGGCAATGGCCGGACGATCCACATTGCTGAGTGTGCGCAGCCGGAGCGTGCTCGCTGCGACGGCGGCACCGGTGTTGCCGGCAGAAAAAATAGCATCCGCTTCGCCGTCGCTCACCATTTCCACTGCACGCATAATCGATGAATCTCTCTTCCGGCGCAGCGTCAGCGCCGGAGAATCGTTCATTTCGACAACCTGTGATGCATGCCGGACTTCGATGCATGCCGGCGTTTCGCCGTACTGTGCCAGCTCCGCTTTGATCGCCGTTTCGTCGCCGATCAGAAAAAGCTTTTCAACCTTGGGAAGACCGCGAGCCGCTTCCACGGCTCCTTTTACAAGTTCGCGGGGAGCAAAATCGCCGCCCATGGCATCAATTGCAATACGCATAATGTTAACTTCTAAAAGACAAAATTCGAACTCCAAAAATCAAAGGTCGAATTTCAAAAACTTATTCGTCTGAAACGGTAATGACCTGCCGGCCTTTATATTTTCCGGTCGCCGGGCACACGCGATGCGGCAGTGCCGGTGCGCCGCTTTCAGCATCCAAACCGGCCAGCGTAATTTTGCGTTTCATATTCTGTGCTTTACGGCGCCCGGTTCTGCTTTTTGAAGATTTTCTCTTTGGAACAGCCATTTTTTTCTCCTGCCTAAAATTTTAATTTATCCAGCGCACTCCACGCGCCGCCCTCATGCGTTTCCAGACATCCGCAGACTCCTTCGTTCAATGCTCCGCCACAGCTCACACACAGTCCTTTGCACATTTCTGTGCACAAAGGAAAATGCGGCAGATTCAGCAGAACCGCTTCACGGATCTCCTCTGTAATATCCACTTCCTCTGTTCCTTCAATTCCAGAGTAGTCGCGCAGAAAACCGGAATCGGCGACCGTTGTCGAGAAAATTTGCGTACATCTTGCGCACCGCACTTTCAGCGCTGTGCTCACTGTTCCGCGCACAATCAGCATACCGGAAACCACCTGAACATAAAAATCGCAGTACACCGGCCCGTCCGGCGAGAATTCGTCTCCGGCGCTGAGCTCCAGGATTTCACCCGGCTCATTTTCTTGAATCTTTAATCCCTGTTCAGGAATTCTGGCTACGTTAATGATCATGGGAGTAGTTGATAGTTATGGGTTACTGGCTGCCGATTATTTGGTGCTACTGGTTTTTATAGTGAACAGTGATTAGACTCCGGCGCGATTTGACAATCAATAATTAACAACCGCTGTCAAAAAATAACTGACTACGTCTTCCTGCTAAGTCCGAAGACCGGCACGCCGGGCAATATTTTTTTCTGCAGCGCAGCAATGACCGGCGGCGGGACAAAATTATTCACATTGCCGCCAAGTCTGGCGATCTGTTTGACATTCGTAGAACTTACATAGCTGTATTTTTCGCACGGCATCAGAAACATCGTTTCAATATCCGGCGATAACCGCCGGTTGGTCAGCGCCATCTGAAATTCATATTCGAAATCTGAGAATGCCCGCAAGCCCCGGACCAGCACGCTCACCCCCTGTTGCCGTGCATAATCCACCAGCAGTCCGTCGAACGTTTTCACGGTCACATTCGGCAGATTCCGCAAACAGACCCGGACAAAATCAAGCCGCTCATCCTGCGTAAAAAGCGTGTTTTTCCCGGACTCGGCGGCAACTGCCACGATCAGTGCCGGAAAAATTTTCGCCGCGCGCTGCACAACATCCAGATGCCCCAGAGTCAGCGGATCAAACGTCCCTGCATAAATCGCTTTCTTACTCATGTATTATCCTTTTCCAGAAAAAGCACCCGGCTCTCCCCGTATTTTTTTTTCTTATTCAAAGTCCATTTATCCGGCAGACTATAGGGATCGGACGACCGCATTTCAAATACCAATAACCCGTCCGGTGCAATAACCTGTTCCACCGCCGCAGCCAGTTGCGGCAGATCTGCATCGTCATACGGCGGATCTGCAAAAATCAGATCAAACGTTCCGCCGTCTTTTAAAAAATCAAACACATCCGACTGAACCGTTCTCCAATTACCGGAATTTGTGTGGGGCAGACATTCCTGTCTGCCATTTCCGGCGGCAGGAACACCTCGATGAGGCGTCCGCGGCGGATTCATCGAACCCGCCCTGCCATTTTCGCCGGTAACTGTTTCAAAGTTTTGCTGTAGAATCCTCCAGTGTGCCGGCGCCTTTTCCACCGCTGTAACGTGAACCGCGCCGCGACTCAGCGCTTCAAGTCCATACCCGCCGGCGCCGGCAAACAAATCCAGCACCCGCGCGCCGGCCACACGTGCCGTCAGCGACGAAAACACCGCCTCACGCACCTGCTCCTTCGTCGGCCGCATCCCGTTTTCAGGCACTTCAAACCGCCGTCCGCCAAACTTTCCGCTGATAATTCTCATCGTTTCGAAGCTAATAATTTTTCTGACCGGATAACAGGCTAAAAAATCAGCACCAACTGCATGGCCTCCAAAAACTATTAAAAATACAAAATGACAGTGCCGGTTCTATAAAGCCTGTTTTTATTCCGGCTTCTGTAAAAAGCCGGCTAAAATTTAAGTCAGGGACAGCTAAAATTTAAATAAAATCATAAATCGCGCAGAATTTATGTTTCAGGTACGTATATTTCAATCAAAAATTCGTGATCAAAACCTCTGGGCGATCCTTATCACGGTTTCCTGTGCCGGTCGATGCGGTGTATCGCGTGGAAATACTCTTTATTTTAAATCCTGCGAAGATTTTCCGCACAGCCGCCACATCGTTTAATGAGAGAATAAACCGGCCTTTAACGCCACTTAAACAGGCGTTTATTTCCTCGAATTTCTCACGCGGCATCGTGACGGCATAATCTTTCTCATGGCCGTAATACGGCGGGTCGATGTAGAACAGCGAATCCGGTGTGTCATAGCGCTGGATGCACTGCACCGCGTCCATCCGCTCAATCATGACTTTTTGCATCCGCCAGTGGACGTCCAGAATGCTTTCTTCCAGCGTTAAAAGGTTGAGCGACGGCGGCCGCTCTTTATACGCGGTCAGCGTCCGCCCCTTCGTTTTTCCGCCGTAACCCATTTTCTGCAGGTAGAAAAAACAGACAGCGCGCTGTACATCCGTCAGCGTAGACGTGTCCGTTCGATTTAAAATGTCAAAGATCTCCCGCGAAATAACGCAGTGTTTAAAATGCCGCAAAAATTCTTCCAAGTGATTCTGCACCACGCGCCAGAACGTAACAAGTTCCAGATTCATGTCGTTCAGAACCTCAACTTCCGACGGTTCTTTTTCAAAGAACACCCATGCTGCGCCACAGAACGGCTCAATATACGCCTTGTGTTTCGGCATCATCGAAACAATCTGTTTTGCCAGCAGGCTTTTTCCCCCCAGATAACTGATCGGACTTTTCATGTTGCACTCTCTTTCGAGTTTGCTACCTTGCGCGGCTTCTGTTGCTTGGCTGCGGGTAGCGGTTTTTTATCGTGGCCGGTGGAAGCCGGTCGTTAAAGGGAGTGCAATCCCTTTGACTGCCCGTGGCTGTTTACACCACAGGGAAGTCGAACAAATCTGCCTTTCCGTATTTCTCCGCAGTTTGTTTCAAGCGCGCCAGCGCTTCACGATACGCACCGATACAGTCCGGAGAAAATGTTAATAATTCGATGCCCAGCCAGACCTTTTCCTGCAGACTGCTGAGTGCATTAAACATCGTCTCCCACGGAACGGAGCCGGTTCCAGGCGTTGCGTGGCGCATATCCAGCGGACGGTTATCCGCGAGATGGATAAGCTGAGTTTTGTTTTTCAGTGTCGCCCACGCGATACCCAGCGGAATATTCTGACCGACCATGTGCGCTGTATCAAAGACAACGCGAACATTCGACGAGCCGGCTTCAGCGATCACTGCAAGTGCGCTTTCCGGCGATGAAATTACGCCATAAGAACGCGGCTCAATCAGCAGGTGCACACTATACTCCTCTGCGTATGCAGCCAACCGGCGAACCGTGTCGACAACAACTGCCGGATCGCAAAAAAGTCGAAGTCGTCCGGCAGGGTTTGAATGTCCGGCGAGACGCCGTGATAATTTGCGTAAATCTGAATTGCGGAAAGCGTATCGATCTGGACATTCGGGATGCCGAATGCGGCGGCGTTTTGAAATGATTTTTCAGCTTTTGCGATGGCGGTCAGGCGCGTCGGTTCATCAAGAGAGACGCAATCCGGAGAAATGATGCGATAATTACAAAGCTCAATGCCGAGGTCTTCAAACATTGCTTTCATCGTCGCTTCATTTTCGGCGAATTTATCATCCCAACTGAAAGCAAATGCCGCCAGTTCCGCGCCGGCGATTCCGGTTTCTTGTTTTAACCGCCGGAATCCATCAAGATACTGCTCAAAGGTCGGTGTGCGGCCGTAGAGCGAATGCCAGAAATAAGCAGGTACATAGAATTTATATTTGTCCATTTTTGTCTCCTTGTTTAAACGTCCCACACCGGACAAAGCCGGCAGCCTTCAGCGTGCATATCCGCAATTTTTTTCCGATGATTTATAAACGCCGGCGTCCGCCAGACATCACGCATATAATCCTCTGCACTGATCACATCGACGCCGGTTTCCCAGCCCGATGTTCCTTCCATGAATGAACACGGAAAAGCACAGCCGTCGACGTTGATATAAGAACCATAAATTCCAGAATCGCATGGCTGCGAACACATGCGCCACATCGGCGTATCTTTCACGCGGAGCAGTTTCGGCGTCGCGCAAACATCAAGGCCGAATTGCGGGAGAATCCGTTGTGATGTTTCAATCAGCGTCCGGAAATGTTCCGGAGAAATTATTTTAGAACTACAGCCACGTCCCTTTTGTTTCAGGCTTAGAAATACAATACTGTTCAGTCCTTTTAGGCGCGGATCAGTGAGAGTATCTTCGATCGTTTCCATCGCCTGTTCAAACGTGTCTTCAGAAATGACGATGTGCAGATTAATCTGCCAGCGATGGCCGAGTTTCCCGTCCAGATCGGAAAGTGTTTCTACAGCATCATACGCCGGCTCTTTATCGTCATACCGGCTAACTCCAACACATCCGGCTCGTGCGTTTAAAAGATTCCAAGCCGTGTTTTCCGTAACCTGGCCAACCGAGATCGAGGGAACCACATAATGATGGCCGTTCGTCCGGCAGTATCGCATCATGTCGAACACTTCAGGGTTTGCGGTCAGATCAGCATCGGCGGAAAAAGCGATCTGTGTGATCGTCATCGGCAGTTTATCAAAAACTTTTTTAAATGTCGCGAACGACATATTTCTGCCGTTCGGCGTATTCGCTTTATAGCAATACGGACAAAGCCGTCCATTCACGCCGCGACAGATGGTTGTGACTTCCATGTCCAACACTTCCGGATACGGCGGCGTATTGTTATCACTCAGCGTTTTTCCCCAGCGTGCAAAATAACCGCTTTTAAAATCATAAATGGTGTTGTAATCCTCGCTCATCACGCGCCGGAATCCATCACCATGCTCAAAAGAAAGTTTTTTCATCAGCTTACCACCGAAACATTACGGAGCGCGATCGCGTCCTGTGCATAATCACCAGCGACCACCATGAGTGTATAAACCCAAATGACCAACTGCCAGGTGTCCGGTGCTGCCGTCTGAATCACTTCCAGCGTAACGCCGGTACCAGCGCCATACGCCGCGCCTTCAAGAATATGCTGGCCGACACCGAGGGTGGTAACATCAACCGGCCCGATCGAGTTCCACGGCCCGAACTCCTCAATGCTCGTCCACGCATTATCAACTCCGCCGTCGCGGGTTTGCCGGCAGTATTCAAAGGAAAGCAAGCGTTGCGAGCCTGTTCCCTCGTGCTTAAAGCTAAGTTCACATTTTGCATGAGAATTCCATGTGCGTGACGGATGAAACTTACTTTTCATCTGTGCAAAGAACCCGCCAATTCCATCAACTTCCTGATTGCAGTTTGTGATAATGTAATAGGAAGTGCTGGACGAATTTCCGACGTGATTTTGAATAATAATCATAATTTTACACCAGGCTAATGTCTCCGGAGAAGTCACCGCCCGCAGGCGTTGCCTCTCCACTGTTTGTGATGATTCCAAAAACGCGCACCGCGCTAAGTCCTGCGCCGCGAGATTCGTGCCAGGTTCCAAGTCCGCCGATTGCAACCCATAAAATGTCACTAACGGCAACCAGCACGACACTGGCGGTTCTTTCATTGCCGGCAACTGCTTCAATATATCCGCCAGGCGGCGATCCATTAATTGACACGCCTGCAGGAGCCTGAACACGAATGCCGGCAGAGTTTGCGCGAATAAAAGTAAAGCGTTCACCACCGTCTGCTGCAGGAAGCAGCAGTGTTGATTTAACCGTCGGATTAATGGTCACATATTTCGCACGATCGTCATAAAGCTGAACCAAATACTGCGCTTCACCCACCGTGATTAAATCAGGGCCTTCTCCCTGGCGTTCCCAGTGCCACCATTCATTCGATGAAAAAGAACGGAGCCAGAGAGAGCCGTCGTAAGGGCAAACTGAAAGCTGTACGACATAATCATCGAAAGCAAACACCTGGACGAGGTGCGGCAATAAAGAATCGCGCGGCGCATTCGCCATCTCCTTGCCGGCAAAAAAACCAGAGTTCGTGTATTCATTCCAGTCGCCTTCAGCAAGCAGCACTTTCCCGTCACCAGCGCCAATGAACGCAGACTCTATCTTTTTCTTTAGCCACAATGTTCGGGCGGCCAGTTGCTTTGCCTGAAGGTTGTCGATTCCTTCTGCACCGCCCTGAACCGGATCGTCGATTTCAAGCTGATAAATTCCTGGTGTCCATTCTGCGATTTCAGGCAGCGTATTCATATCCATTATCTCCGATAATTTTCCAGAGGATGCACCGTTTAGGTGCCGCATCAATAATCGCGGTTAGCACGCCGGCGGGAATTGCCGGCAAATTCCCAATATCGATCGAGTAGTATGCCCAATGTCCACCACCGGAACGCCGGATTGTTCCATCACGAAAATAAATTCCGTTATGCAACTGTTCCGGCCGTCCTTCGATAATTTTTGCGGTTTCATATCCGGCGGCTTTTAAAATTGCACGAATTGACGCGACGGTTCCTTTTTTGCGATGCGTGTATATGCTGTTACTAATCAACGCGCGTTTTTCTGCTTCAGTCAGGTCGTCATCCCACGCATCAACACTCCATGCCCAAGCCAGCCAGGGAAGCAGTTCCGCCCGACAGGTGTCCGGATTCCAAAGCGTGCTGAAATCGTGAGGGATGTATGCAATTCTGCTGGCGGTAATATCCATTGCATGAATGCCACGCGGCTTGCGGACTGCACCGATCGCCGGCGCACCTGGAAGAATTGATGTTTCTGCGCGTTGTACCGTCATACATCTCTCCTCGGTACAGTGACGTTTACGTCGGTGCAAAAACCGGCTTCGCCGTCATTGATCACAATATCCTCTGCTGGCGAAATAATATGTACGTTTTGAACACCAGGCTGATGCAGTGCGGCGAAAATTCCAGATCGCGTAATGTCATGGCCACATCGGCGAATGCTCTCTTTATATGCTGAAAGGTTCTCAAGTGCGTTCTGTAAAACGACCATTGCGTCTGGGCCGTAATAAAGTGTTAGCTCCGCAATAATTTCATAATTTACGATCGCTGCGCTCATCACTCTTACAGTGTCACAAAGAGGGCGAACATCCTCCGCGCTTAACGCATCCATCACAAAAGGAAGAATGCCGGCGCGCTCACCCTCAACGAGGGTGCCTTCAAGCACACCGGTTAATGCCGTTGAGCCGGACGGAAAATCAGCATCAAGAGTAAATACTGCGCCGTTTTCAAAGGTCAGCTTCATACCTGTTTGTAAATCCGCCAGGACATCCGTGACTGCGATTAATGTTGCGCCGTCTAAATAACCTTCAGGGTGTGTGATCCGTGCGCCGGAAGTAGAACCGTCACCATCCTTGCTTAACACAGAAACATTTACGCGGCCGCCGATCTTCGGATTCCAAATATCGACATCCCTTATATTCGGATGTGCCGACATCGCATGAAAACGATAAGCTCCGGTCGGGCCGGCAACGGAATAGCCTTCAGGCGCACTTGCCGTGCGCTCACGAAACGCTTCATCGTCTTCGCCGTCCAAACGTGCAATCAGGAGATTTCCTGCAGCAACATCCAAATGCGCGCCGGTAGCATACGCTAGCATGCACTGTTTCGCCTGATCGTTTATATCCTGCCGTAAAATCAACTCACGGTATGCCAGCGCGCGAATGACTTTTATTGCCGGATCGCTTTCAACGATCGCATTAAACGTGGGATCAAGCGAAAGCAGATAGGCCAATGATTCATTATAAATGGAATCGTAATCTAACGGCGCGACAAACTGCGGCATCGGAAGCTTACTTAAATCGATCGCTGTATATGTGTTTGTCATTGTATTTTTATTCCATCTAAAACGACAGGCTCTCCCGTCGGCGTGTAGTATCCTGTCACAACTACCAGAACGGATGCGTGGTGAACCGGTTCCGTATTGCCTCCGCCGCCGACGTTGCTGATCTCGACATGCGTTGTTTGCAAGCGCGGCTCCCATTTTTTTAATGCGCCGGCTGTAGCCGCAATCATACGCGCGCGATTCGCCACTGTTTGCGGCGCATCAATCAGGCTAAAAAGTTCGCTGCCATAATCACGCATCATTACGAGCGAACCGACCGGCGTGCGGAGAATATCTTCAACCGACTGGCGCAGGTGATCCAGTCCGCTCAGACGCTTGCCGGTACGTTTATCCATTCCGTTCATTGCGCCGGCTCCTTTTCGCTCCGTGATGAAAAATCGTCGAGTTCCTCAACCGGCACACCCCAGACGAACAGCGTGATCACGCCGAGCCATTCCAGCAGACAACCGAACGCAATTTTAAAATGGCATTTGAACCGGAATTTAAACGGTGTTTTTTTCTGGCAGATAAACATCATTTCCCTGCCTCCGGACTTTCGCACTCAATCGAGGTTGCATAGCCGCGATCGTCGAACGTGTGTTCCGCTCGCGTTACTGACCAGGAACCGGCGAGGTCTGATCCCATCGAGTCGTCAACTGTTACCGTTGCTTCCGCGCGGATGCGCGGCTCACCGTGGCAGGAAAACGTCGGCGCAGCACTCCCGCGTCCAATCCGGCGCAGTTCAGCATCCGCCGCGCGCGCGGCCTCTTCCGGCGACGCATAATTTCCGCGCATGGTTCTGATCGGCTCACCGCTGCCGGCAAAAATTTCTTTCCGTTCGGCGGCCGCCACATCGTGATAATACGCACGGACACTTTTAAAATTTGCGCGCTCAGCAACTGTTAAACGATAGCAGCCGGACTCGCCGGTTAATTGAGCGCAGATTCTGCTTTCAGAGGATTTCTGCTTATACAGCGACAGAAAAATTTCCGGCAGCTGCTGGCCGGTGGCCGTCCGACCAAGCGCTTTCGGAACGAAAATCAGCACGCCGCCATTCGGTTTAAATACCGCGTCATATTCCCTTGCCAGGCGCTGCAGAAAATGTGAATTGCTTTCATTCGTCTGGTCAATATGCTCAATCATAATCCGGCCGAGATCCGGAGATACTGCCGGCTTCAGGCCGCAGTCTTTGGCAACATCATCCACAACACCGCCGAGCCGCCGCTGATCCCAGGAACGCGTGCGCTGCTCTTTCAGTGCGGCGGTGATACCGGAAACAGTTTCAGATATTTTTTTGCCGTCGCCACCGTATGCACTGCGCGCGCGGATTAATAATTCGTGCGGAAGTCCGGAACGTTCATATTCATCGACAACGTACAATCCCATTTCATACACGCCGGATGAAACATAGCCGAGTGACACACGCAGTTCCGCGCCGGTTGTCGGCGGCGCGATTTTCAGATCGCGGTTATCCAGTCGCACTTCAACCGTGTCGCTTTCAAAACCGGCCTCATCTGTAACTGTCAACGAAAGCAGGCGATCACGGATTAAATCCGTGACGTCTTTATCATTCGCTGTAATTGTGAATGCCGGTTTCATCGTTTTTAAATTTCCTGGATTCTCCGGATGCGCGCATTCGGAACTGTTTCGCGCAGGCGTTTCAGCGCACGATCTTCGTCCGGAACGTCCGCGATTGTTTTCAAATAGATCGCGCGCAGAGACGGCAATTCATATTCAACCTGGAACGTGCGGCTTTTCGGCTTATTCACCATCTGTCTCCGTTTTTTCGCCGAGTCCGGAAAACCGATCGCAGTTGCGGAACATCGTGATCACGACGGATAGATCGCGCTGCGCCATATCAAGTTCCGTGGCATTCGTTCCGACAATTTTCCGGCGAACATTTTCAACGCGCGTTAATGCGCTCTGAAGCACCGTCCGGACGCGAACCGCTTCCGGTACCGGCATTTTAAAATCTCTCTGTTTCGGTCTTCCCATAACTCAATCCCATAGCTGAACAGTTTCTTTTTTCTCCGGACGCTTTTCCGGAGTTCCATAGTCCGGAAGGTTAATTTCAATGCCTGCCGGCAGGATCGGGCCGTGCGCGGCCAGTCCGATATTGGCCGCCAGAACCGCTTCAGTAATGCCGGCGCTCCGGCCGTAACGCCGGAAACAGATCGCGTCGACCATGTCGCCGTCTTTGGTTGTGTAAACGACAGCGGCCATGATTACGCATCCTCTCCGTAAATGCTCATTTTCATCGTGAACGTCTGTTTACGCGGCAGGCCGTTTTCGTGCAGATTCGTTTGTGTTTCCGTAACGCTTTCAATGCACCACCGATCGAACACATTTCCGAAGGAGTCACAAAGCAGTTGAGGTTCGCCGGTTCCCATCAGTTCGCGCAAACGGTTCATACTGGTATAACCGGAGCGTTCCGTAATGATGGTTCCGGAGAGTTCTATCGTATCATCATCAGGGCCGATGCTCTGTCTTGCCGGCAAGCGACGTGCGCGAGGCATCTTTGCCCAGCGCCACGAAGAGGATCGCTGCAGGCGATTGTACGTTGTTCCGGAAACTTCAAACACAAAGTCATTCGGTGCAACGCCTATGATTAGAAGAAACGATTTCATCACTAAAACTCTGAGTCATAAAGTCCGCCGCGTTCTCCCGACCGGACGCGACGATCGCGCGCGTCCAGTTCGCGCGCCACAGCCGCTGCAATATCTTCAGGACTTTGCCCTGGCGCGGGATTAATCGTGATCGGCGCGCTGACCACACTGGACGACGTATTATTGGCGCGCGCTTCAGTAATTGTTTTTTCCAGCGGAACGTAGTTCTGCTCCAGTGTGCTGTTCGGCGTGCCGGCAACAGCGACTCCGGCCATTGCGCCGGCGGCAGCGCCTTTCGCACCAAATCCAAAAAACGAACCGAGTCGTGAAAGAACGCCGCCGATCTTATCCCACACGCCCTTAAAAAAGTTTATGATCGGATTCCATGCTTTGAGAATTAAACCGAGTGGAGAAAAACCGAACACAGTTTTAATTACATTCCACAGCATCTGTGCGCCGGAAATAATTCCCGCCCAAAGCTGCTGGAAAAATCCTTTGATCGGCTCCCAGAATTTCACGATCAAAAATGCGGCACCGGCGACGGCCGCAATAATTGCAATGATCGGCAGGAACGGAGCCATTGCTGTCCAGCCGGCAACTGCGATCGCACCGAGACCGCTGACCATCGCCGGAATTGCGGTAATAAAACTCCACAAGCCAACCAATGCAGATTTTACAAGGGTAAGGCCGAATGCAAAAACTCTTTTCGTTGCGCCAAGTACAGCGCTGCCGAAAATCCGAAGCGCTGATCCAGCCGAAACGCCGTACACCTGAGAAAGAACCATCGCATGATTCATCATTGCTATCGGGCCGAGAATCGAAGCCACAACTCCCATCAGGCCGCCCAATGTAGCCAGCAATAAACCGAGCGCGCCAACGCCATACAAAATGACCTTTGCCCACCATGTATTCTTTTCCGTCAGAGCCGTGATTTTTTGTGTGAACTTTGTAATAAGGTCAGTCACCACGCGAAGCGGGCCGAACGAAAGACTGCCGAACGCGATCTGCAACCCTTCAACTGCACTCATCAGTTCAATAATTGAACCTTTCGTATTGTCCCCCATCTGTTTTTCAATACGCTTTGCAGCACCGGCTGAGTTCTCCAGAGCCTTTACAAACTTCGTGATACCGCCAGAACCTTCATCAGCCATCAGCTTTGTCATACCGGCCGCTGCACGATCATCGAAAAGAGTAGACATATTTTTCAGGAGTTCTCCGGAACCGAGTCCCTCCATCGCCTCAGCCAGTTCGCCGAGAATTGCAACAGGACTCCGCAAGTTTCCTTCCATGTCTAACAGGTCGATATTAAACTCACTCAGCAATGCGGCGGCATCGCTAGCAGGATTCGCAAGTTTTTGTAGCATGGCTCGCAATGCGGTACCGGCCATTGAGCCCTGGATACCGGCATCGCCGAGCATACCGGCCATCGCTGCCGCCTCTTCAAGACTCATGCCCGCAGCGTTCGCCAACGGTGCAACGTATTTCATTGAGTCACCGAGCATATTAATGTCGGTGTTTGAATTTGTGAATGCTGCGGCCATAACATCCGCGACGCGCGTCATTTCCGTTGCTTCCAGCCCAAAGCCAGAAAGGATGTTGCTGGCGACATCGGCGGCACGGCCAAGATCCAGGCTGCCAGATTTTGCGAGCGCCAGCATGGATGGCATGGCTTCAAGAATTTCCGAGGTTTTAAACCCCGCCATTCCGAGAAATTTCATTCCTTCAGCAGCTTGTATTGCAGTGAACTGAGTGGATGAACCTAACTGTCTTGCCTGTCGTTCCAGCGCCGCAAACTGATCAGCAGTTGCGCCGGTAACAGCCTTAACAGCACTCATGCTTTCTTCAAATTGCGCCGCGACATCCACTGCGTTTTTTATCGGACGCAGGAGTTTGTTGCCGGTTGCCGAGACCTGGCCACCGACGATAGTCAGGTTCTGGGCAAGCTGCATTCGCTTCTGATATTTTTCGAGCGATGCCTCAACTTTTTTTAATTCGTCCGCCTGTTTTTTAAACGCGGCGGAAACCCTGCCGACGGTTTCTTCAACGCGTTTCATTCCGCCGGTCAAACGATCGACCAGATTGAGTTTTAAACTGACACCGAGTTCTGCCATATCACTTCATGCCGTACATTGCTTTTGCGATCTTGTGCGCGTGCTTCAAACGAACAGTCAGTGTGTCGACATCCCAGCATTCCATCTCATCGAATGACGTGTGAAAGATTGCTGCGATGTCGCACATCATATTTTCTAACTGTTCTTCGGTTCCGGTAAAAAACCGGCCGTAGCCAGCCCTTCGTTAATTTTATTGAGGTCAGAAAATGAAATCTGATCCATGTCTTCAGGCGATAAACCGGACAAAGCGCCGATCAGGAGAATAGACTGTTCAAGCAGATCGTCTTTTTTTTGTGCATTCGCAATGCGAATGTCTTTAACGGTGGGTTTACGGAACTCCAGTTCCGTTTTTTCTTCGCCGGCGACCTTGATGGGATCATCAAGTTTGATTGTTACAGTTTTCATGGTTGTCTCCAAAACTGCCGCCGGAAATCCGGCGGCATGATTTTAAGGTTGATTGGTTGTTTAACTGACTTTACTGGCCGCCCAGTTCGCCGCTGCAGACGCAAGCGCGCGGGCAGTGCCGGCGTCGCCGCCTTCAAGCAGTGCGCGGTACACGAGCATCTGATCGACTTTGCCGATCGTCCAGACGTTATTCGCCGCGTCGATGTAGACCACGGTTTCGCTGTCGACTTTCATCTCATAGAAAATCACCGACATCTTGAATTTGGACTCGCTGTTTTCGCCAGGCTTCCATTCGCCGAGATCGGCTTCAGTGATTTTTCCGGTCAGATTAACAACAACGGAACCGACGTTCCCCATTTCATCGTCAATGACGGCGCGGAACTGAGCATTGATGGCGGCGTTCAACTGCAGGCCGGACAGCTTCAGCAGATGTTTGTCAACCTCCGCCAGAACCCATTCCGCTTCCAGTTTTTCAAAACCCATCGTGTAATCGATCGGAACATTCATTCCGCCGCCGCGATGCTCTTCAACCACCGCCGTAAGTTTCGGCGGCGTGAGGCTGGTAACTTTTCCGATGTATGTCCGCCCATCGACGAACAGATTGATATTTTTTAACTTTCTAGGCAGTGGCATATTGCGTTCCTCCGGTTACTCGACGATCGATTCCAGATAGTCGGTGTTCAGGTTGTATTTCATTGTGATTTTTTCCGCTAACGGATGGTCGCAGAAGTCGTAGCGAATCGTGAGGTGTCCCTGATTCAGATCAGCGGCCGTGTTTTCGTCTGGATCTGCCCATGTGTTTCCATCGACAATAATGCTGCGAGCTTTCAGACTCCGCAGATAGGCGTTCACGCCGGCGAGAATATCATCCACAAACCGTGCAGTGATCGGCCTGTCGATTGCCCAGAGGTGTGCAAGCTGAATTGAATCAGCGATAATGTCCGCGATCCGGACGCGTGTAACCTGGAACCAGTTTGAGTCCGATTTTTGGGCAACCTTGACACCCCACAACCGAAATCCGTCTTCACGAATGATCGTGTTGACGTGGAAACCGGCGAGGATATCTGCTTCGCAGGAAGAATCGCCCAGCTCAAAGTCAATCGGGCGGCTCGTGCCGGAAATGTTCGGAATGGTTGTGTTGCTCGGTGTCCAATGGAAGCCGTCCGTATTGTCGCGCAGAGCGAACATGGCGGCGGCTACCGGAGAGAACGGCCGTTCCTCGCCGGCAAGATTAAGAACCCACGGATCGGTCAAATAAACCCGCTTGTTGCCGATTGCGTTCACCGCAGCATTGGCCGCGCTGGCGTCAACATTCGGGCTGTCGGCAAAAGCGATCGCGCGAAGCCGGTCGGCAACGCTGCCGAGCGCAGTGGCCAGCGGCGCGGCCGTAATCGCGCCGTCCGTGTAATTATATCCGTCTGGAGCCGGTGCGATGAGCAGGCGCGGTTTCACGCCGGTTTTTGCTTTTGCCTTCAGCAGAGCGTGCATGCCGGTGAATTCGGCCGCGTTTCCGATCAGTGCTGGCGCGATCGGGCCGTTTACTGCACCGACGTTCACAACAACGATGATCGGACTCGTGATGCCGGCAATCATATCCACCGCATCCAGCAGTGTTCCGCCGTCTGTTGCACCGTCCGGCAGGATTGCTTTACGCAGTGCCGTTATTCTGCCGGCGAACAATGTCGGTACATTGATCGGCAGTTTTTCAAGATCAGCCTGCGGAGCAGTACCGACCAGACCGATGATACTGGTACGGACGGTCTCAATTGATCGGACACCGTCGTCTACCAGTTGAGTTTCAACGCCGCGTTGAAGATCACTCATTGTCTTTCTCCTTTTTATTTCTTGCGCTCGGTTTTTCTTTGAGACTGATTTTTCCCTGACCGACCAGCCAGCGGGCCTTTGAGTCAGTAAGCGTTAATTCGTCGCCTCTCCCGATGCGCTGGTTCCCGCACCAGAATTCAACTTGTGCGATATAGATTTCCTTTTTCACCGTTCCTCCTTAAAAACTGTCGCCGCCGGGCATAAGCGGGGTTCCGCTCACTGTGGCAGTGGCCAGTGTGGTTAATCCGCCAACATTCAGCGAGCCGGCGATGGTTACGTTTCCTGAAAAAATCACTGCGCCGGCGAACGTCACGTTTCCGGTGACAGTCGTTTCCGGAGCGGTCAGCTCGCAGCGTGCTCCCGCAATGATCTCCGCCGATTCATCCGCGATGGCCGTCAATGACTTTGCGCGTACGGATGCGGGTCCTTTGCATTCAATCTGCATCTCAGACGTGCCTAGGTCGAACTGTACAAAGGAACCGTCCGCGTAAATGACCTTAAAAATATCTTCCGAATTGTCGCCGGCCGGATTTTTTGTCGAGCCGAGCGACGCGACGATAATTCCCTGCGCCGGATCGCCGTTGTGAGAAACCACTAAAACCTGCTCGCCGGCAGTCAACGGATTCCAGACACGCTTCTTCCCCTGGCGCGGTGTACACCAGGGCAGCGGTGCCGTAGTGATCTCGCCGAGCTTTACGCGCGCACGCGCATTTTTCGTGTCGACGGACTCCACCGTGCCAACCTGGACTACGTTGGCGATCCGGCGAAGCGCATCGGAAAGCTGAAAATGTTTTTCGTGTTTACTCATGGGCATCGGTTGTTTTCGATAGCGTCACAAAATTGGAATGAATCGCGCACATGAACGGGTTCCGTTTTAGGGTTGAGTTTCATCTTCCAGCGCCGGACAGAACTTTTCAGGAATAGCGCCGTCCGGCCACGCGACGCCGTCGGTGTACATAATGTTTTCTTCATTCGGCTCACCGAGCAGAATCTGGTGACGCCAGGCGACGGCATTTAACGACACTTTAAGGCCGCTTAAACCGGCCGAGACGATGTTCTGCCAGGATGGTTGAACCGCACGCTGCACACCCGCAATTTCCGGAAGATTCGCGCGAAGCAGAACAAGCATCGTTTCGCTGACGTTTAAACCCTGCGTCATTTTGCAGGTGCCTTTGGTGATAATGAACGCAGAGAAAACCGTTTCGTAAGCCATCGTGTCGTCGCCGATATCTTTTGACGGCTGAGCGGAAAGAGCGGTCACAAAAATCGCCGGCGCTTGCACGATCATCTGCTGGATCGCTTTGTCATCGATCACGCCTTCATGAATAGCGACGTTGAATTTTTTATAGTTCGCGCGAAAAATCTCCACCCACGCATCCAGAGTTTTCGCAATTTTCAGTTTTTCCATTTTCAACCTCTATTTTTTCTGCCGGTTGTTGCGATAAACCGCGCGGCGCTCTGCTCGTGTTCCAGGAAGCGGCCGTTCCGCTCTCGGAATAAAATCCAGGCACCCAAAGGCACCGAATGAAAAAAGCGTGACGATTTGTCTTACGCTGACATTTGATCGCTGATCCATTTTTCGATCACTTCCGTAATTTCTGTTTCATTCTGTGCGCTGATTCCAAGATACGGCCGCGCCGGAATCCCGCGCGACGGAGCACCCCATTGGTGAGTTGCGGCGTAGACAAGATTTGTTCCGACTTCGACCGATCCGCCGTTGACCAGGTGAGTGAGGGAATCGCGCAGATCGCCTTCCAGTTCGAGAATCCCTCGACCTTTCGGTTTACGCTTTTTATAGGCCGGACTCAGATCTGCCCACGGCGAACCGTCGGGCGCTGTTTTTTCAACTCTGATCCGGTATTTCGTCTGACTGATAACCATCGCGCCGATCGCATCCAGCAGCGGATTAAAATCAGGATTCGCCAGGCGGGAGATCACCTCCTGCACATGGCGCATCCCTTCAGCGGTTACAGTAATCGCGGTGCCGGCCATAAAACCCGGAATTGTTAAGGAGCCGCCGCAACATCATTGGTTGCGGACATATTGAGCAATTCGTTACGAAACTGCGTTTTCGTTGCTTCAAATTCCAGCGCATTGACCGTACTTAAAACCATGTTGTATGTGCGATCGTGCGGCGTTACTGACCCGTTGGCGTTGCGAATAATGACGCGATGCGTTAGGCGCGGGCCGCGCTGGGCAACAATTTCGCTTACAATTTCAGCACATTTTGCGCCAGTGGTAATCAACGCGAGTACAATAATAATTTTTTTCATGATACCTCCTTATATTTATGGATTAATTAACTGGGCTTCTTTTACTGTGCCGTCCGGCGTGCGCACATACAGCACGTCATTAGAAAACCACATTCGGCCGTATTGATCTGGATTTGCCTGATTAAACAGAACAAGCTCGTCTGTATGCACAGCATTGTCTCTAACGGAGGTTTTATTATCTCCAGCCATAACAATATGCGTATGGTTAACTTGATGGTTTTTTCCGGCGAGCACACTGCCTTGAATAGGAACCGAATTTGAGAGCCCATCCACCGCGATAATAGAATTCTCAATATTTCCCCTAACGATTACAACATTTGCGTTATTCCACAGAGAAACCAGTGAATTTTTAATATCACCTTGAGTGTCAAAAGAAACATTTGTGCTGTTCATTGGATAAAACTGCCTGCCCAAAAACACAACATAACTCCCCGTAATCGAATCCGCTCCGTTCGTATTCCCGAAATTGGCGTTATTATTATGACTTTGGAGAATTACCGTGGAAGCGTCGGCCTGATAATTAAACGTATGATTCTTATTTCCACCGGCGGAATAAAAATAATATCCGGATTGCGGCCAATGTTTAACCGTAACATTTGCGCCCCAAAACGGCTTGATGCCTATCGTTCCATGCGTTCCATGAGAGGCTTCCGGCAGATTAAGCGTTCCTCTCCACCAGCGGTGTCCTAGGTCAGTGTGCGTGACAAGCGCAATGTGTCCGGGGAATGCAATATTTCCATTAGTGAGAGCGCCGTAATTAATCGTACTGTCTTGGAGCAGCTGCGGGTCAAATCGAATGATTCCTCCATCGCGCTGCGGGTTGTCTTGATACGAATGATCCCCAGTTTGTATTTTTAAAAATTTTCCATATCGCGCAACGACTGCTCCCCCCGGTTCTATTATGTCGGGCTTCCCGGTCCAGCTCATACCGTCAATATGCTGATAACTTGAATTATTCCATCCGATGATTTGCCATGTAACCTTATCAACACCGTAATAATAAACATATCCATAGCTTGCCGATGGCCAATTCTCATAATCATAAACAACAGGAAAATCATCTGAAATCAACCAGTTGCCATCAGCAAGACATTCGATATCGTAAAACATGAACTTACCGTTTGCGTTAGTGAATACCTCGCCAATATAATTCATCGTCGTGAATATATTATACTCACCGTCATAAACCGGATCTGGTGCTCCGGAAACCGTCGTCGGGATGCCGATGAGTTCCGGTGTTACAGTCAGAGAGCCGACAACGGTTCCGTTGGTAATCACAGAGCTGGCGGTCGATCCGGCCGGATGATAAATTCCAGCCAAAATACCGGCCGCCGAAAAAGCTGCGCACAAAAAAACCTTCCTTACTCTATTCCTCCGTTTTGCATGACAAGCATCACTGCGTTTCTCATCACATCCGCCAGGGCGCCTTGCACTGGCAGCGCGCCGAACAGCGACGCGGAAACTTCCATCTGCTGATAAAAGGCCGCATCAGTTGACTCGCGCATCAACGTTGCCGGAATAACAAGCTGAACATTAAACACGGCATCCCGTTGCGGCCGTGCGTCCAGAGTTCCGCCCATCAGCACCGGCTTTTTTGCCGGCAGTGTGTAAATAAAAGGTGTCGTCCAGAACGCCGCATTCGTAACCACATGCTCAAGCGCGACCTGTTGTCGCACGGCGTTCGTAACCACCTCGTCGTCGCGCAGGCCGAAAAAATAATTCGTATAAACCGCAAAGGTCTCGACCCATTCATAGGAAATATTCGTGACAATATTTTCAGGCGTATAGGTCATGGTTAAAAACTCGATGCGCGCCGGATCAATGCGAACACTGAAAGAAAGCCCCTCGTCTTCCTGCGCTGCCGCAAACAGGGCGGCAGTTAAAGCTGCTGTTAATAAAAACCGTTTCATCGTTGCTCCTTATGGTTGGATAAATTCGAGGCCGTTTGTTGTGCATTGAATGCTCCAGCCGTTCGTGAACTCGATCCGGCCGACAACTTTCAAAATATCGGTGTGCACCGTAACCACGCTTTCACCGTTCAGCTGCATGGCGCGAAAAAAAGCCGCCTCGGCATAATCGTTCACGGTAAACTGCAGGACATAAGAACCGTTCGAGACCGCCGGATATGTGTTAATGCTGTAGTCCATAATGCGAACCCAGCTGCCGATCCGCAGGCTTTCTGCCCATTCTGCAAACGGCTCCGAGGTCACGCCGTTCGTTGAAATAAACAGTGTGATCGTTGCCTGCTCATCTGCGACATCAAAATTTACGTCGTTTAATTTCAGTCCGGCGATATCCGACTGAAAGCTGAGAAGCGGATAGTAATTCTGCGCGATCGCAAAATAATTCCCGTCGCCTTCCATCTCTGCCGAACCCTCAGTTTCAGCCGAAAGGAATTTAAGTCTCCCGAACTCCGACATCGACCAGGTATTGTTCAACCGGATTTGCGAACCGCGCACGATCTTCGTGTCATCATTTGCATACGCGGCGATTTGCTGATCCGCATACTCGCGCGCTGTCGCCGCTTTGCCGTCGACATATTCTTTCGGTGTCAGATCACGCGGCATAGACGGATCGTCAACCACCTTCAGATTCGCCACAGACTTGGATCTTCCGGCTTCAGCAGCATTTTCATATCCAACGATCTGCGCGGACAACACGATTAAGCCGGGCGTCGCTCCTGGCAATGATCCGCCAGCAGTAATGCAAACAACGCCGTCGGTTCCGTAATACGGATACGGAAATTCTCCGAGCGGCGTGGAAATTGCCACGCGATAGGACGTGGCATTCATGTGTGACGATGCGTCTATGTTAAACCGCGCAATGCCGTTCGTTTGTACGGGACTTTGAAGATAACGGCCGGGCACAAGAAATATACTTCCGTCCGGCAGCAGATCTCCATCGGTCACCCAGCCGTCCCACGCCGTACCGTTTGCGATCACCGCTTCATTATTCAAGCGCACGGCGTCTTCATAGGTCAGCCCGATATCCGACCAGGATTCAATTTTCCGGTCAAGGATCAGCGCGTCCAGCGGCTGAGTGCCGTCGATGATCGCCTCTACTTTCGGTAGAGCATACGGATCAACCTCTTTTTCTACGCCGGGAAACATAATCCCGGCAAAACAGGCGCCGGCCGTGAACGCTGTGATAAGAAAAATCGCACGTTTCATTTCAACCTACCATTCAATCGCAGTAACGCGATTCGTTCCGGTTTCACTGACTGCCCAGATTGCGCCTTGCGGCACAGCCTGACTGCCGGACTCCTGCCAGGTACTAAGACGGCCGTCGAGAATGGCACCGCTTCCGGGAGTCGGCGGTGTGTTCACATTCACGCGCATCGTGCCGTCGGTTTCCATCATCATGATAAAACCGAGACGTGGGCCTTTTTCGATATAACGCAAAACAACCGTGCCGTTGGTTTCCCAGCCTGGATAAAAAATCGTCGGAGCGTTCGTACCGAGTGTGCCGGCGTTTTCGGCCATATAATGTTCAGTGCCGGAACGGATCACCAAACCCTGCGGAACCTGCAGTTCGGCCTGCCACGGCGTTCCGTCTTTCAGCAGCAGATTGCGCTCCGGCAGAACCTTGACCGCATTCGTACTGATCTCTTTATTAATTGCCGGCGCTGCAAAGACCGCAATCACGCCAAACAGGCAGGCAAGAACCAGAATGTTTAACACCTGGCTTAAAATTACTCCTGATATTTTCTGAATTTTTCCCATTGTTCCTCTCCGTTTTTTGTTTGCACAAAGACGCGGCTGCACCTCACAGTCGCCACTTTTTAAAATCCGATCGTCCTTCCTCAATAAACGCGTCGCCGCCGGCGGCTCCTGGTTTCTGCGCCTCTGGAATTCCGAGGTCTGCTTTTCCTTCACCGATACGCCGCAATAGCGCGACGGCGTTGTCGCGCCGTTCAGTAATAAAGTCGGAGATCGTCGTTTCGTTTCCGAGCAGATATGCGGCGATATCGCACACCGCATTTTTCAAAGCCTCCGGAATAAAGGTCAGCGGCATTGCGTATCGGGCGTTAAGGTAGACATTCGCCTCGGCCGAAGCATCGGCCAGCGCTGCAGTGATCCGTTCAATATCCAGTTCATCCGGACACGGACAGCCGTCACAGTTGTCCGCATCGATTCCGGCCAGCGTAAGCAGCCGCTGCCGTGTCAGCCGTTCTTCCAGATCTTCTACCGTTGCGTATGCCATTTTTTACCCTTTGTTCCGTTTTGCCAAACCGGCGGACAGCCGCAGATATTCCTGCTCAAGAAAGTCTGTTAAATCATCCAGACACCGGAGATCCGGACGAATCAGTAAACTTTCAGGCCTTCCGATCTCTGCATCGAATCCGAGTTCCATACAGATGCCGTCAACCAGCTCCAGCCATGCCAGTGTTCGCTCAACGCGTTCCTGTTCAGACCGAGTTAAAGAAAGACGCCGCACTCTCCGGCGGTTTGGGTCGGCAATAACCCTGAATGCGCTCAACACACCCGGCTCAAAAAACTGATATTCTCCGGCTCCGGAAATACGGATGCACCCGCCAAAACTCCGGTTCATAGAAAAACCGGAAAAACGGATTTTAAAATCCGCCGGACGGACTGCGTTTTTTACTCTTTTTTTACCCTTCATTTCTGAATCTCTGTAAATTCCCGCCGTTTTCAGCCTGCGCCCCGCCACGGGCTTCAAATTTAAACAGCCAAATTTGAGCATTAAACACCACTTCTCCCCGAATCCGCCCGTCGATCAGGGCGCGCAATCAAACGCGCCCAAATCGCCGTTTCTGGCGGTTCGGCTTAAACCGGCATCATGCCGTCTTGAACCGTGAACCGCGTTTCGGCGCGGATCGCAGCGATCTGCTCCGGTGAAAACTCGGAAACTGCGACGATCGTCTGACCTTTCGGCCAGTGCCGTCCGGCGCGCCAGAGTCCGCCCGGACGTTTGCAGGTCACACTGATCGCCGGAACCGGTTCTGCCGGCGGCGGCAATGCGTCAAGAACCGCCTGCGCTTCAGCGACTGCTTTCTGCAGGTCGGCATTTTCCGGATCAGCGGCGAGTGCGGTTTGCGCGGCCGCCAGATTTTCCTGCGCGGTTTTCAGCGTGGCGATGGTTACTTTCTTTTTCGCCGGCGCTTTTTTAGTCGTTGCCGGCTTTTTCGCTTCTGTAGCTTTCTTTGCCATGAGGCTCTCCTTTCAGAAAGGTGATTAACGGGTTCCGGATTCCGAAAATCTGAACTCGTCAATCACCTGTCTGCAATGCTTAGTTCTGCGCGCCGGTGGAACCGTAGATCAGTTGCGGCAGAGAGAATCCAGCCGCGCCGCGCGCTTCGATCGAGAACTTATAGACGCCGTTATTGAACACGTCGTCACTGGCTTCCGTCTCCTGGTTAACCGGTGTCGGAGCTTTGCGTTCCTGGAAGATGAACGGTTTGATCGGCTGCGTGGTATCCATCAGGAACCAGGCGGTGGTGCTCGTCAGCGCACGGCAGACAAAAACTTCGGCGGTGCCTTTATAAATGTTCGTGGAGTTGTCCGCGAACTTCTCAGCGGTCAGCAGCATCTTTGCGGTATCTTCAAGCGCCGGAGGAACAACCAGCAGATTCGGGTTGAGTTCCAGCGGACGGCCCGCATCATTTTTCAGATTCTGCATCTGAGTGCGTGCCGCACCATAGCTGGCTTGAGCTTCAGCGAAACTGCCGCATTTCAGCTTTTTCGTTCCCTTGTTGCTGAACACCTTGCCGCCCTCCAGCGGATGGTCGGCATCAATAAACGGCTGGCCGTCAAAACACTCTTTCTCGAACGCTTCATTCAGCGCGCCAAATACAAGCTGATCCGGCCATGCGGCAGCGGCTTCACCGTGTGCGCGTGCCATTGCAGCGTATTTTCCGGTCTGATCATCTTCCAGATCGTCACGCTTCACGCCGATGGTCGCTTCATACGGTTTGTTTTCGATGACATACTTCGCCGCTTCCAGACCCTTGACCTTTTTCGGGCCGATCCATTCGCGAAGGTTCGGCCACATGTCCTTAATCCAGGCATAATTTTCAATGCCGGTTTTAGACGGGACTTTCGTCGCGATTTTTTCCCACTGCGGTTTCGCCTCTTTCAGCGCCTTGTGGAAAGTGGTTCTGACGTTTACGAAAAACGCCTTGATATTTTCTTTGTTGATTAACATCTCTTTTACCTCTCTATGCTTTGTTCAACCTACCGCGTCTCTACCCACACGCCGTCGCTCTCGACCGCCGTGCAGACTCCCGCCTCAACGCCGGAATCATCTGCGCAAACAGTGACGCCGTCCTTGAGGTAAACCGTCTGGCCGACATCCGCCTGAACAACCGGATCAGTCGCGTCGTTGTTCCACTTGAAAATGCCGCGCCGGACTGCGATCATCTGATCGCCGTCGGCACCGTCAGTGTTATCCACGGTCTGTTCGGCACGGCCGAGAACCTTGGCGAGATCGGTGTCGTCTCCATCAACGGCGTAACCGTCATCATTGAGTCCAACGAGTTTGCCGAGATAGAGTTTCTGTCCGGCGGCAATTTTAAAGCCGAGCACATCGGCGTTTGCGAGTCGTTCTGTATTGCGTTCCATTTTTCCCTCTATGGTTAAGGATTAGATTTCAAATTTCCGGCTGCAGTGTTCCGGAGATCAGCGAATTAAAGTCCGCCGTGTTCCTTCAGTTCTTCCGGAGTGTTGCCGAAAATTTTCGCCATTTCTGTCGTCGCGGTGTTCAGCGCGGTTGGCTGTTCCGGTGTTCCACCGGGCGCGGCCTGATCGGAAAGAACTTCAGGACTGACCTTCATCAGTTCCTGGAACGTGTTCAGCGCGGCTTCGTCCTTGATGGTTTCTTCGTAGTGCTTGCGCTGTGCCGGAGTGATTTTCTTCTCCGTCATGGCCGTGTTGAGCGCCGTTTCAAGCGTCTGCTTAAACGCTGCATCTTTCAGCGTTTTCAGTTCGTCTTTCGCGGTGTTCAGCGCAGTTACGGTTTTATCGTGTTCCGCTTTCGGAACAACGTCGCCCTGAGCATTCAGCGCGGTTTGTGCAGACTTCAGCGTCTGAATTGCATTCTGTGCGTCGGTCTCTGTGGCGTCTTCTTTCAGACCCAGTGCAATAAGTAATGCCTTTAGCATCCCTTCCTCCTGTAGTTTCCTGTTTACGGTGGCGGCTGTGTTCAGTGCCTGCACCTGCAGGTTCTGCTTGTTTGTTAAACCGGCACCTTTAATGAAAGTGATTTCGAGCGTTTCAGGATCGAACTCAAAAACAACCGACGCGTAGCGATAGTGTTTGTTCTTGATGGCGTTCTGTCCGAGGTCATTCAATTCGCACTTGCCGTCGATGCCCGCGGCGGAATTGACTTCGAACTGAGAAAACCAGCCGAACGCCGGCGAGTTTGTTTCGCCCAGATACATGCCGTGGTTTTCATCCAGCGATGCGCCATGCGCTTCTTTGTACGCATTCGATGCCATTGCAACCGCTGCCGGATCGCCCATCTTCCAGTAACGGCCGTCGCGTCCCTGGACAGTTCCGTCCGGCGAGCGCGGAATTAAATTGATATTAATCGTGTCGCCGTCACCGGCTGTGTTCAGCGCAGTAACAAGATGCGCTGTTTCAACCTTCTGTACTTTCTTTTTTCCCATTTTTTCTCCAGTGCGATTGTTCTATATTTTTCTGCTGCCTGAGTGAGCCGGAACAGGTTCCGTCCTTGACAGACTCACTCAGCAGGTGCATATTCCCGCTAACACTGAGGTGCGTGACACGGTGAAATTCTGTCGGCCGTAGGACGCTCGCAAGAGCGGATCGCTTTGCAAGGTTCAGGACAGGCCTTGCCGCACCTCAGGGTTATTCCTCTCCTTCACGCAACACCTCGAATTTCTTCCGTGCCTGTTTTAAATGCCGTTCCTCT
This sequence comes from Kiritimatiellales bacterium, assembly GCA_041656295.1. NCBI lineage: Bacteria > Pseudomonadati > Kiritimatiellota > Kiritimatiellia > Kiritimatiellales > Kiritimatiellales bacterium. The sequence goes on from JBBADV010000006.1 coordinate 57,441, forward strand.
GCGCGGTGGAACGACTGAACATAATTCTCCTTTTTGTCTTTGGTGGTTTTCACAACGGCACGAAACAGTTTCCCGTCATGCCGGTAATAAACAGAGTTCTGGCCGTCTTCGCGGAATGCAGTACCGCGCGCAATCAGATCGGGAAGCCGGCAGTAATCCTCATTGCTCAACTCGGAATGTCCGGCGCTTCGTGATGTGTTCCCGTCCTGCTTTTTCATTGTGTCGCCGGAGAGGTAAACCGTGTGCTGCTTGGCACCCATGATTCCCTGAGTCTTCTTATCCATCACGGCCACAGGGAAGTTCCCTTTCGGATTTTCCCGCCACCGGCCAACGGTGTCGGGTTGCATCCAGGCGCGATGAACGGCCGTGGCCGCATCCGGCGAAACGGTGTTTAACTTGCCTTTAAAGCGCTGCAGTTCTTCCTGCTCTCTGGCGCGGCCAGGGTTGGAATTAAATCCAGGCGTGACACCGCGCGGAACTCTCTCGCGTTCGCCGGTACGTTCATTAAACCATTCGACCTCGCCGAGGTTCGGTCGCGCGGAAACACCACCGGCGCGCTCGGCCTGCGCTTCGCTCAACTGCTGCACCCAGCACTTGCATCCCCAGCCGTTCGGCGGCATGTAGCTGTTCCACCACGGATCGTCTGCCGGCAGAATAGTTCCTTCCAGTGCCGCATGCTCCGGACGGTGTTTTTCAGACGGGCCGAGTGAATAACGCAGATATGGCAGCAGCGCTTTTGTCCGCTCGATCTTTTCCCATTTGCCGGCGGCGCGCGCCGTCCTCATATTGGTTTGATAAATTGTTTTCAGGCGATGCGGAGAGCCAAGCTGAACTTTTTTTGCGACGCCGTCTTTCGGATCGACTGCTTCTTTCTTTCCCCACCAGCCGAGCCGTTCAAGTTCCGGCTGCAGATTCTTTTTGAACTCCTGAAATGTTTTTCCGTTTGCCAGGGAATCGTCAACAGCGCCGCGCACGGATTCGAGAACGTCCAGCGTTGTTGCTTTGGCAACGGTGAACGCATGCGCGTGTTCCTCATTCCACACGTCACGATAATCGAATCCAACCTTCCATCCTTTGGATCGGAAAAAGTCGATTGCTTCTTTCGGCGCTGTTCCGTTCTTCGCCATTAGACGGTCTCCGCGTCTCCCTCACCGCGAGCGATAAACGTGGCGAGCGCCAGTCCCGTTTCCAGTTCGCTCAGATCGGCTTTATTCAGCGCATCAGGCAGGCGCGCTTTAAATTCCTCAGCGGTTTCGCATTCCTCGGCCAGCGCTTCGATCACGTCCTTGATCGGCGTCATTTGTTTTTTCCAGCCGTCGGTTGCTTCCTCTTCGAGTTCATCCACGACGTCCTGCTCGGCGTTATTCAGAGCCGTTGCGGCTTTCCGCTTCACTGGATTCTTTCTATTAAAGGCCGTTCCACCCGCATCCGGAGAAAACGAGGGAGGCACCAATACCTCTTCATTTTTCTCCGGATCGGGCAGTCCGGCCATATCACGAATTGTTGATTGTCCGACTTTCAATCCAAGCGGAACCGTCTGTGCCAGGAACCCGCCAAGTTGGTTGAGATCGGCAGAATCTTTAAACACCCATTTAATCGCCGGATAATTTTCCTGCGGGCCGAAGTTCAAATCAATGAACGCCCGAACAAGATACATGTTCAGCGTGGCGGCCATTTTCCGCGCATCCTTTTTCAGAATGTCTTTGCGAACTTCACCTTGCTCGGTGTCGTTGCCGAGTTTTCCTGGCGTGCCGCTGACGCTGGCCGTCTGCCCAAGAACAACCTTTGATATCTGATCGTTCATGTAATCAGCGGTTGTTTTAAACAGAACGTGACCGCCGGCGGCGGCGGCCGTTTCAATAAATTCAATCTGCATGGACTCCGGAATAATCGCGGCCGCATCTGCGCCGATATTCATCACGGCGCGCTTCAAAATATTCCGATCGACGTTCGTTGAGCTTGGGCCGTACTTGCCGATACGCATCGGAATGCCGTACAGTTCAATGAAACGCATCCAATCCTTGACGGTGTAATTAACACACATGTGTGCAACCGCCGCGACGCGTGCGAGGCCGCCCGCCGCAACAAAGCCGGACGGCTTCAGTTTCGGATAGTGAATGATGTATTTAAACGGCGCGAGCGGCAGGCCGTCTTTATTGTCGCGATCGCGCAGGCGCAATTCCGCTGTTTCTTTCGTAAACTGAAACCAGCGCTGATCCACTCGTTTGTATTCGCGCGGATACCATACCGCCGCATCGGTATTCCAGATCATTTGACTGACCGCGAAACCTTTTCCGAGTCCGTCCAGCAGATCTTCCACTAGATCGGTAAACTCCGGCCGGCGCAGCAAATCCCACACCGCGTCTGCCTGTTCCTTCGCGGCGGCGGAATCATCAGCGGATTCAACAGTCGGTTCGATGCCGGCAAGCGCATTTCTCCTGGTGCCGAGAACCGACTGATAGTGCGGATTAGATTCCTCCATATCATCGGCCAGCGTGATGAATTCAGAAATTTCACCGGTTCGTAACGCAGTGAAAATTCCGTGCAGCCGGTCAGGAGTGAGATTGGTTGTTGTGCTGTCAACCCAGATGTCACGCACACCGCTGATCGGCGTAGCAATGTCTTTATCCAGATCGTCAAATTCGATCGGGCGTCCCAGATGATCATAAAGCGTTGGATTTTTCATGCGTTGTTCCGTTTCGTTAAAAGAGGTGTGGCGCGGCTGGGCAGTTTTCCTTCTGCCGTGATCCTCGTTTTTATTCCGGCGTTCGCCACGGTTCCGCCTTCCGACAGCCGCATGTCATTTTGTGGGTATTTAAAAAATCGTTTCATTACATCAGTCCGAAGCTCGCTGGTTGTGGATTGTCTTCATCGAAAAAGTCCGGCGTGTCTCTGAACCGTTGCTCACCGGCCGGTTTGCTGACGGCCGGTTCGTAGGCGTAAACCTCCGGCGCACATTTCGCCGCATGCAATGCCAGTGCGAGTGCCCAGAAGCGGTCTGCGTGGCCGTTAGTGCCGCGATCGGCGGCGAAGCGGACATTGCCGCTGGCTGTTTGCATTTTCTTAACAGCGCGCAAATCTGCGCAGACATCGCGATCGTCCGGAATCCGGACAGTGCGATCCTCGAATGCCGCGCGTAGCGGATAGGCAAGTTCCTCTTTCACAGCAGCAGTGAACGTCACTTCCTCAATCCGGTATTCGCCAAAGCGCTGTTTCGCGCGCTCGGCGAACTGACGGCCGATTCCGGTGTTATCAATGCAGCAGCGCCGTACGGACGGCAGCTCAAGAATCTGATACAGAACCGCTTCCTGTTCAGAGAATGGCACGTTGTCCAGAACGATCAGCCGGCGCGTGTAGAATACATCGCCGAGTTTTTCCAGAATCCAGATCGCGGTAAAGTCACGCACGCGGCCGATATCGACACCGACGTACAGCGCGCCGGTCAACGGCAGTTCCCATTCATCGCCGAACCGGTACGCGCAGGACGTGATCATTTCGTAAGAGAGAAACGCCGTTGCGTCATCCGACGGAACGCACATGTATTCCTGATTGAATGTTTCTTCATCGGGACAGCCGGCGCGGATAAAATCATAATAAGCGGCGGCGTCCATAAACTGGCGCGGATCATCTTCCGGCAGTTTCGCTTTCAGCTTATTCAAAAATCCCTGGTCAAGTGCGTCCTGCAGCGTAACGGTGTGCAGCGAGAAACCTTTCGGGTTTCCTTTGTGTTTTATTTCCTCGACCAGCTCATTGAAGAAATTCTGCGATCCACGATGTGTTGAAATAATCTCAAGCTGTCCGCCCCAGGTGATACCAGGAAACGCGATCGAATAAAGTTTGCGCGGATTCGGATGCAATGCAAATTCATCCAGCACGCGGTCTCCGCGCTTACCGGCCTGTGCGTCCGGATTACTGCTCATGCTGTGAATCCGGCAGCCGTTCGCAAGCTGCAGAACGTAAGCGGAAATTTTCTTTTCTTCGTCGATGATCTGATCACCGAGGTCTTGAATAACTGTCTGCAGGATGTGTGCGAAATTATTACAGTCGTCTTTAAACAGCCGCGCCTGCAGATCGTCACGGCTGGAAATCCACGCATCGAGCTTGGCGGTTTTTAGACTTTTTCGGCGGACGAGGCCGTAGGCCGTACTCCAGCTTAAACCGATCTGGCGGCTTTTCTCCATCAGCTTCAGACGGCTCATGTCCTGAATCCATCTGGCCTGATACGGTAGAAAAAATTTATCGCCGGTCTTTGACATTTTAAAATCCGTTTAAAGCAGCTTTAACGCCTCTTCAGCTTTCCGCAGGTTCTCCTCGGTCGGGCCGGACTGAATAATTCCCTGCAGTGCTTTTTTACTGGCATCCATTGCGCGCCGCGCCTCGGCCATCCATTTCTTCTGGCCGACCGTTGCGCGGTTCAAATCCGCGAGCGCAGAAATGAGTTGATGCGGCTTCGCGTCTTCGAGTTTGCTGAAATCGTAATTCTGGATTGCTTCAAAAAGCTGTACCTGCACCATGCGGATCGTTGCATCGCCGACGGCGTTCGCGTCGTCGCCGATTTCACGGCTCAGCATAATCGCCATGTCAGTCGATCGGCGGATGTTCTGCACATACTCTTTGTACTCTTTACCGAAACGACCGAGTGCGCTGCGCGAAATTTCCAGGCCGCGTTCATTCAGCACCTGCAGCAGTCCGTCGTAGTCTGCGAATTTTCGTCCCACAAGCTGCTTTTCCAGCCAGGCGCGATCTTCTGGGTTCAATCGGTCGATTGTGCTTAGAGCCGGCATGATTGACTCCTGTTAATTAGCCAGTCCGGATTCATCCAGATACGCGACACCGGCTTCCGTGATCAGGAAAATTTCAACTGATAGCGAAAGTTCTTTTTCCGCAACTTCAACCATCTTGTTTGCAATCAGATATCGGAGATGTTTACGAAGCTCGGTTTCATCGACATCGGGAAACCCGAACCGGATAAGATTTTTCCGGATATATGGAACGCGCATTCCAATATGGCGGGTGCCAAATAAAATTTGAAGAATCGCGTCTCTGAACATTTCTTTCTGTTCCTCTGTCATTGTGGTGCCCCCTGTTATTTGGTTCTGCTGATCAGCGCATCCAGCTTGGTATCCATCCGCACTTGAGTCTGATTCATCATTTCGATCTGTTTGTTTTGCGCGGCATTCGTTTCACGAACGGCACACAAGCTGGAATTCACTTCCTCGCGGAGTTTGTTTACAGCGTCGTAAAGTTTTGCGCGGGTCTCGCGGCTGGATTTTTCGCGGTCTTTAATCTCCGCATCAATGCGGTCAATTTTCTTGCTCATGCCCTCGAAGCGTTTGTCGATCGACTTGTCATAAGCCTTTATTTTTTCATCGATCTCGCTCGTGATTGACGGCTCGCGCTTCGTGAGCCTTTTGATTTGCAGAATCCCGATCGCTGCCTGCATAACAATGAAAAAACCGCTGCAGAGAATCAGCCAGAATGTGCCTTGCTGAATCAGCGGGACGGTTTCGTTAACGCCGTAAGTAATTGCATCAGCGGCGGGTTTAAAACTGTTTCCAAAGAAAGCGAGCAGCATCATTTCGGTTTCGTTCCTTTCGCGGAGATGATTTTTTCCAGAGAACGTCCGCCGGTATAAACGCCGAGGCCAACCATCACGATGTCGAGAATTTGCGAAGCTTCTGTTTCACTGAGATGCACCGGCGTAAATCCGAACCAGCGCGCGACAAGCATAATCACGAACGCGATCATCGTGAGCGGCCGCCAGTTCCCCTGCAGCCACCAGCGCGCGCCGGCCTCCGCCTGGACAACTTTACTCTGCGCTTCAGCGATCGTCGCGTCGCGCTTCGCAAACTCCGCCGCCACCGCCAGCTCTTTTTCACGCAAGGATAGTTCCGCCTGCTTTAAAAGAAGATCGAGTTCCGCGCGCTCCTGCTCCGTGAATTTTCGTTTATCAAAAAAACTCGTGATGCTGCTGACGATGGTGCCGAAATCAAAGTTAAGTGAAAATGTTGACGCCATTATGTTCTCCGGAAAATACGGCCGGAATGCACCGGCCGCATTTGATTAACGGCGGCGGTTATTCCGCAGACTTCTTGTTTTTCCGCCAGGCGGCAAAGTCCTTGCCGATACTGATCGACTCCGTGACATCTTTCGCCAGATTGAGCATGTTCTCGAACAGCCGCTCTGCCAGCACTTCAGCGTCCTTGTCGGACAGCTCGAATTTCTTCGCGAAGTGGGCGACAATCTGTTTGCGCTCATCGTCGTCGAGGTCTTGCAGTTCCGCCGGTATGTTTTTCGCAGATTTAACCACGCGCAGTGCGGCCGGCAGATGCGCGGTCAACTGCATCGCTTCAACAGCGCTTAGTTTTCCGTCGTCCAGTTTTTTGTCGAGATCACCGCCAAGCTCCAGCGTGAAGTCCATCGCTTCGAGAATCGAATCGATACCGACTTTTTCTTCAGTTTCCATGACTGCTCCTTTGGTTAAGTTACAGTCGCAATCATGGTGGGAACGGCGTTCGGTTTAGACATGAACAAGTTCCGTCTTTGTGTTGATTTTTCTGTTTGCGTCGCTAGCGTCCAGCCGTACAATAAAACCATGTTAAAGTGGAGTGAAAGAGTCGAGCGGTCGCGGGACGGTTTCCGTCAATTAAAAACGGAATTTCAAAAATTAGGTGCTGAATTTAAGGCCAGACGTACGCCGAAAAAAAGCAAATCCAAGCCGCAATTAATCAAGCGCGTAACACCAGAGATGGTGCAGGAAAATTTCGCAAAAAAACGCGCGGTCGATCCACGTCTTCTTCCATACATAAAAATTAACTCCGGTTGTGATGAAAAACTCTGTCCGGTTCACGCAGAGTATTTTGATAAATTCCTGCCGCACGGACATCCGGCAATGTATTCCGAATTTCGCAAACATCCAGATTGCCAGTGCTGGATGCAGAATATTTCCGAAGCACAATATCAACGAGAGTGTAAAAAATAAGCTCCGGAGTTTCCTCCGGAGCTTCCGTGCTTTTCCTTGCCGTTGCGCGCGCGGCATCGCATTGCCAGGCCATGCCTAGCACCGAAATTTAAATCTCAATCACATCAAACCGTCCGAACATGCCTTTGTTTTCCGGACGGAAATCGCCCAACCCAACGCGCCGTCCGGTATCACGTACAATCGTTTCAACCTGCTCGCGGCTGAGCAGTTCAGGATCGTACTCCAGTTCAAAATTCAACGTCCACTCATTGAGACGTGGACGGTGCCGCACAATGCGACCTTTCGTTGCCGGCACAACAACCGAACGGGAATCCACTGTAAATTTCCGGCAGCCAAGCGGAAGCTGCTCCGCTGTGATCAGCAGACACGCCGCCGCGACAGATTGCAATGAAGCGCGTCCTTTGCCCTTGCTGTATTTTGCGCCGGAAATCAGCGCGCGCTGCATATTAATTCCAGGGATGAAAAGCTCGCCGCCTTCCGTCCGGTAGGCTGCAATTTCCGCCTGTTCCTCTGCCGTCATTTTTTGCAATCCAGGAACCGGCTCCAGCAGAAAGCGGTTCATTAAAAGCGGACTGATGCCGCGTATTTTTATATTCATTGTCCGTACCATTTTTTCGTCCTTTCTATTTTCCGGCACGTTTAAAAACCTTGCCTTGTCGTGCCAGTCCGAGCCATGCCAAGCAACGCAGCGCCTCGCATCGCCGATTTTAATTAATCCCTTTTAAAACCCATATCTTTCAGTGTTGAATGATAGATTCGGTCGATCGCGTCCTGATTCACCGGCGAATCGTTCACCAGCGCGCAGAACAGTGCGGCGATTTCCATTGTGCTGGACAATCCGTCTGCCAGCGTCATATTGCGGATGCGTTGCTCCACATCCGGATTGTTATGCGTGAACTCATTTAGCGCCTGAACCAGCAGGCAGAGTTCGCTATAGAACAGCGTGCATTGCAGCGCGCCGCATTTGCAGTCATTAACCGTCATGATACGTCCTTCCGTTGTATCGCGAACCGCTCCCCGAAGTGGTGGCTTCAGTACAAAAAGAGGCTCGCACCCGCTCTCCACCACAGAGACAACCGGAAGGATTGTCTGCCCCGAAGGACAAAGCGGGCACGAGCCATAATGACTAGTGCTTGGATTTTCCAAGTTGTCTGTTCTGTGGTGGAGAACAACGCGAGGAAAATCTAAATTTGAAAAATTGTCAAGCATGACGATTAACCAGTTGGTGACGGACGGCTCGTTCGCGGATCGCGCGTTGCAGCATGTTTCGCGCCTGTGAATAAATCCGGCCGTTCGCCTCGTGGAACTCAGCCACCGTCGCGCGCCGGTTCAAAATATAACCGGAAGTGGTTGCGATTACCTCACCGTCGCTGGCCGCGACGATCGCGCGGCAGGTGCGCTCACTCCAGCCGAACATTTCCTTGAACCGATCGGTGTGAATTACACGAATTTCCGTCAACGCGATCTTCATCGTATTCACGCGTTGCGTCAGTAAATCTTTTTCTTGAGCCTTGGTTTTCGAACGCTGAACTTTTTTAACAGCATTGGAATGCCCCCACGCCAGCAGGTCTCCGGTTGCACAGTTCATTAGCTTCTCCCCATTATTTTATTGTAGCGACGTGTTGTTCTGCGGCGGTTTTCCCGCCAGATCATTTTAGAGATTGCGCGCTCAGAGCAGTTGTATTCGCGAGCCAACACTTTCATGCTTTCGCCGGAATTGTATCGCCGCCGGACTTCAGCCTGGCGGATCACGGTGAAATAATGATGCTCTCGCGGAACAGTAATGCGCTCGCCGCCAAACACCGCCGCCAGTTTTTGCGCAGTCTCCAGGCCGACGGCCTTTGTCAGATTATGTTTTTCGTCCGGCTCTTTTGGAATAACGATGTCTAGGCCGCCCAGCTTGTCGACAAGATCAAGTGCGCTTTCAAATCCGATCACGCGCGCAACTTCCTGAAGTAGTGCCGTAAACTCGGAAGTGTCCACCGGCTCGTCCGTTATCGTTAAAGCAGGGACTCCGTTCATGAAAGAAAACTCAGACATGCGCCACCGCCTTTCTGCGTCCGCCGTGTTTCTGTTGCCGCTTCGTTAGCGCCGCGATCACGGCGCGCAGTTGTTTCCGGTCGAGCGTGTCGACGCGCAGGACGCTCGCACCGAACATACGCTTGGCAATGCCGTCCGCGTAATCCCATGCCAGCCCCTGATCGGCGAGAAGCGCGCCAACTTTTTCAAGTTGCTCTTTGTTCTCGCTCCAATCGATGATCCCTTTCGGACGTCCACCGGCAGGGCCTTGTTTCCGTTTCGCGCGCGGATCGTTTTTCGCCTGTTTAATAATCCAGACCAGGTGAATCCAGAAACGACGAGCGTCCTCAATAGAGCATTCGCCCAGACTTGGAATGCCGCAAATCTCCATCTGCTCATAGCGCCACAGATTGATCTCCTTCGGTCTGCCGGCGGCAGTCCAGGCTTCCTTCACCTTTACGAATATTTTTTTGCGTTCGTCATTTCCGATATTCATACGGAACCTCACAGCGTTGTATTTCCCTCAAGTTTCGGCTCGATCCAGAAACTTTCATCCTGCTTCACACGGCAACCGACAGCCGCCAGTTCGGTATCATTCAGACGCGCCTTCATTGCGTCCTTGTCCGGAGTGCTTTTTGTCACGATAAACTCCGGCCGTCCGGCGCTGATCAGCGCGTTGACCACTTCGTCCCACGTCCACTTCCGGTTCAGCAGCGCCAGCGCCGGAGTGCTGGATCGGAAGCCGAACAGCGCCAGCGATGTTTCGCCGCTTTTCTTTCCGGACTGGAAGATTTCGGCACGATGCGACAGCGCATATTTCTCGGCCTGCGCGAGAAGCCCTTTAATCTTCGTTTTAACGTCGTTTATGTCGTCGTTAAACGCTTCCTGTATCTCCTGCAGCTTTGCGTCACGCTCGGCTTCCAGGCGGCGCTGTTCGACGCTCATTGCGGCGACGTCATTCAGCGCCTGTTCAAACTCTTCGCGGGTTTCAAATCCTGAACTTTTTACGCGCGCCATAATTAACTCCTTTTTTTGATGATTGGTTTTTTGTGTTGAGAGACGGCGGCAACCACTGAGCTATGAGCTATCTTTCTCGATTCTTCTGCGCTGATCCCGAAGACCGCGACAGAAAGCCGCTCACATATTTCAAAAGGAAACGCCGATACTTGGTCGATGACGCATGTCGTCGGAAGATATTTGGCGACGTTTTCCTCAACGATCACAACAGCCCAGCATCCCGCATCGATTAACGGATACAGTGTGCAGCGGCCGCGACCTTCCAGACGTTTGTTTACTAGAATCTGCCACAATAAATTATGGAGACCCTGTTTAAAGTACGGCTGAAATTCTTCGAATATTTCCTGAACCTTTTCGCCTGGCGATAGCTGTTTTTTTTGTAAATTCATGATTATCCTTTCGCGAGTTTTTGGAATGCGCGTGCGAGCGTGCTGCGATCGAGATTCTTGTTCGCGCCTTTCGACGCGATCTGCGCGAGTTGAACGGTTTTAATAATTCCGCGCAGGCCGCCTGGTAACGTGCCGATGCTTACGAGATATTCAACCGACTGGCTGTCCTTAATTCCCATCGCGGAAACGAGCGCCTTTGCGTCTTCAGGCTTCGACGATTCGAGGTGTGTGCGCTGTGCGATCCGACTGAATATCTGCGCGAATTTCTGACTGCGAACGCCGCCGGTCAGTTGTGTGTAAAGCGGTTCGTTTCCAACCCACACCATGCCGGTTTTGCTCAGGTCATGAATCTGCCGGAGAAAGTCCAGCGTTCCGGCGGCCAGTACCTGCGCGTCGTCAATAATCAATACGCCGCCGCTGGCGATCAATTTCCGGACAACCGCTTTCTGCTTTTCATAGCTTCCTGGCTCCGACGGACGGATCGACATTACTTCGCAGAGCAGGTCTAAAATGCCGCGCACGCTGGCCGTCGCCTTCGTTGGCGTTGCGATCCATACATTCGGGTGAGTCTCGGCATAATGCCGCGCTGTGACCGTTTTTCCTGCGCCTGCTGCGCCGTAAGCGATGGTGAGGCTTTTTAAACGGTGTGCCATTTCAATCGTATCCCACACGCGCTTTGCGCTCGGCGTTCCGATCCACTCCGGTTCGGGCAGCAGATCATCAGAATAACCTTGTCCGGACGTGTAGCTCTCAAGCCAGAGGGCGATCTGCGCCTCGATCTCTTTCACGTTTCCAGGGTATTTATCCTTGAGCCACTGGCTCAACGCAGCGGAACTGATTCCAATCAGCGCCGCCAGTTTGTTTTGACTTAATCCCGCCGCTTTGTTGGCGAGGATGTCGTTGATGCTTTTCTTCAGGTTTGCGTTCGATCCCACGGTTGGTGCCTCCTTAGGGTTGATGTTTTCCGTGCAAACTCCGGCGGCTCATCCGCCGAAGAAAAATTGTCCGACTCCGAAGCAGAAAAGTAAGAATGCTTCTGCCAGAGCGAGCATCAGCAGGTTGCGGCTACGGCACTGCAGTTGCAGAATTTGCGTATCCTTTTTTGACATGCGCAACTGTCGGGTTTTTGCATGGTTTTTAAGGTAACGATTGATGTCGGTTTTGTTCATGGTGCCTCCTAATTAAAAAGAAGTTCTGCCGGTGTTTTTTCGCGTGTGAATGTGTGATCCTTGTCGCGCATTAGTTGCACTCCGCGCGCAATCATCGCGTCAAAATCATCGTCAACCTCAGAAAGTATTTCTGCCGGTTCTGGTTCTTTCCCTTTTGGCGAAATAACGCGCTGGCCATCAATCCGCAGAACCGCCGCGCCTTCATCTTCAACCGTGATGTTTGGAATCGTGCATTCCAGCGCGGACATTTTCTTGACCGCTTTAAGCTGCTCTTTCGTTGCGCGTTTAAATTGGTTTTTAGCGCGGGCGTGTTCGCGTGCAGATTCAGTGTCACCGAAGCCGGTGGCGGCAACACATCCGGCGCGACAAATAAAGCGGCCGTCCATCGCGTAAACCATCAGGCCGCTGTGCATCCGATCGGAATCAAAACGGATCGTCACTTTCTCGCCGCGATGCGGAATAAGCGCTTCGTTGTAGTAGCGGTTTTTGTTGTAGAAAATATGCGAGCCGTTTTTGTAAATTTTCGCGGTGTCCGCTTTCATCAGCATTGCGCTGATTGTTTCTTCCGACGGATGCCGGATGTCTGCTTTGCGCGCCTCATAGCTTTCCGCAAATGTCTCATCGAATGAGCGGCCGTCGCACACCTTTGTCCGGCGGCCGTCGCGCGCATTGTGCTGTTTCACCTGCTCATCCAGTACCGACATGAAAAGCGCCAGCGGAACAGCGCGGCTTCCGTAGTTCTCCGGCTTCGCCATCGGGTTGTTTCCGGTGTATGCACCGGCGAGCGCCGGATGTTTTGAAATACGTTCTGCACAAAAATCTTTAAAGGCACGCTCAATCGGCTTTGCCTGGCCGTGATACGGCGTACACCAATGGATTTTAACGCCCATCAGCGTGAGAATTCCGAGCGGCTCATCGTCTTTTACTTTAAAGCGGTACCGTGTTGCTGTGCCGCCGGTGAGCCACTTGCTGGCGAAGCCGCGTCCGTTGTCGAGATAGGCGTGATCCGGAATACCGAATTCCTGCGCGAGCTTCCCGAACGCATTGCTGATCGTGTCGGTGTTTTCGGTTTTCGTGACCTCGTAGGAAAGAATCTTCCGGCTGTAAACATCCTGCCATGCCGCCATGACAGGACGGCTGATCTCGCCGTCCGGCCACGCGACAAAAACGTCAAATTTATGGCCGTCCGCATTAACGGCTTCCAACGCACCGTACCAGCTAGGATCGCGCTCTTGGTGCGGATACATCCGACCGAGCGCTTCAACGCCTTCACGCGCCAGCACGCGAACCGTAATCGGCAGTTCATTAATCCGGCGCTGTACCGTTTTAATTGACGGCAGTTCAAAATTTTTGAGCGCGCGATCGTAAACGGCGGCGAGCGTCGGAGCTTCTGGCCGCAGGTAATCGGCGAGAACATATTCCCATGCAGATTCGTCTATTTCGACGCTCTTTTGACAGCCGGAATAATTGTCCGTCAGAATCATGTGCCACGCATCGCGCGGACAGCCGCGAACCTGTTTAAACCATCCCCAGATTGAAACTTCCGTGACCGCTTCAGCAGAGGCGACGGCTTTCACCGCATCGCTCTTTTTCAAACCGTCCGCTTGCAGCCTTTCAACAGCAAACAGTGCCTTTGCCCGACGCTGTCCCTTCAGCTTTTGTCTATCAGTTTTTAGATTCCATTCTCTAGCGATCGCAGCGACATCAAAAAGTTCCTGTTTTGTGCTGACGGGCGGACAGGCAACCGCGCGTTCTGTTTGCTTGGATTCCGGCAGGGCAGCTATGCTTGCCGGAGTGGGTGTTTGGAGATTCTTTTTTGCAATCGCGATCTGCCACTCTTTCGGCAGGCCGCTGATTAAAAACCGATATTCTTTTCCGCCGCGACTGCGCGCACCTTGCTGGATTTCAACGGGATATTTCCCGCTTTTCGCATAACGCTGCAGTGTTCTTTCCGAATGCTTATTAATAATCACTGAAAGCTCGCGCGCGGATATTAATGCGGGGATTTTTTTCATTTAAAAGCACCCCAAATTTAATGCCCGATCAATCATCCATTTTGTCGGATTTCGACCAGGTTTATTGATGGCGAGGTTTACTGTCGTGCGGGAGCGTCCAATAAGTTTTGCGAGAGATTCATCCGTCATTCGTTTTTCGATCAGCGCACAGCGCGCCATGATCCGAAACTCTTCTTGTGTGTGCTTTGCCTTCATGATAGACATTCTCTGTTTCATTTTTGGAACGATTGTTAACATTGGGAATAAGATGTCCCATTTATGAGAGGTTTGCAAGTGAAAAAAGAAAAAGTTTCATTTTCGGGACGAATCGACCGTTTATTAACGGTTTTTGATAAAAAGAAAGATTTAGAAGATCGTCTTAACGAACTCGGAATTTCTCGATCAACACTTCATCGATTGCTTTCAGGGAAGCAAGAGGTGACACCAAACCATCTCGAAAAGCTGTCATTGCTGGAGCAAGAATATGGGTTCGAATCCTCTTCTTATGATTTCATAATTTCACGTATGTTAGAATCACGACTTGAGAATCTGCACGTAAAACTATCTTCATGGGATGCTGTGTCTGAAATAATTGGAATGTCCTCTAAGGAATGTCGGCGGCTTCTAAAAAAAGATGCACTTCCACCACGTTCAGTCATCACTGTTCTTGAAAAAGAAACCCGTCAAATGTGGTCAACGTCAGATCAGGTGCAAGACGCACTGGATAGTATCTCAGAAGTAGAAGCTCAACTGAAGATTCTTACAGAGAAGATCGCTAAAACTCGCGTTGCCGTCGGAATGATTTTGCGTTTAGAATATGATCCATTGGAGTTATTGCTGAAAGAACGAGAATCTGAGCTTTTAGACAAAAAATGACACGTTTTTTGTCGTTAATTAAAAAAATCGGCATTATCTCTGTTTTTAGTTAATGCTTTAATTTATAGAGAGTTATGTAATTAACGACAAATATGCGTGTCGTTAATCATTTGTCGTTAATCAGGATGTCGTTTGATGCATCGAAATGCATCGTAAAAGGTAGGATAAACGGCGATAAATGCCCATTTAAACGAGTTTTAAACAGTTGCTTCGGGTTCGGTTTGTGACGGACGTCGGAACCGCGAAAAAGACAAAAAACCGGCGTCACTTAAATTTTGGGACAAAAAAAGCGACCGACACGCGATCGCCACAAAACATGCGAAAATAAAGGCTCATCCCGCGTCATCCCGATTCAATGACGCTTCATCCCGCACTAAAGATTCACCTGTCCGCGCACAGCTTCGGAGCTGGATCTGCAATTATTTACGCGTTGTAACTTTTGTATTTGTGCGGCAAAGAAAAATTCGTTTTATCCGTGTCATCCGCGGTGAAAGAACAGGCACAAACGGTTTTACGCCGGTTTTTGCGCTTGTGCGGCAAACAGAGAAATACCATTCTGTGCCGCTTATGAAACAGACGAGAGAAAAAATCAGCAGCGCGAAACGCGTTGTGGTAAAAGTCGGCACCCGGGTGCTGGTGGATTCCACCGGACGGCCGGATCCGGAACGCATTCGTGTGTTAGTTGACGGTCTGGCCGCAGGACACGCTGAGCACCGTGAAATGATTCTCGTTTCATCCGGCGCGATTGCTGCCGGCGTTGAAGCTCTCGGCATGAAGGTGCGTCCTGCAGCATTACCGGATTTACAAATGGCAGCGGCGGTTGGACAGGTTCGTCTGATGAATCTCTACACCGGTTTTTTTGCGGAAAAAAATATTACGGTGGGACAGGTCCTGCTGACGGATGCAATTTTCCGGGCTGCCGCCGGCAGTGAGAATGCAAAAAATACACTGCATAATCTGCTCGCACACCGCATCGTTCCTGTTATTAATGAAAACGATGCGGTGTCGACGGCAGAAATCACCTTTGGCGATAATGATATCCTTGCATCGCTCGTCGCCACACTGGTGAAGGCCGACGTACTGATTTTACTTTCAATTACCGACGGATTGCGTGACGATGCCGGAAATCGTGTACCGGTTATTGAACAGATTTCGGATGATATTCTGGCGCTGGATAAGGGTAAGAGCGAGAATCTGTCGGCGGGCGGAATGAAATCAAAACTGATGTCCGCCGGGAAAGCGGCGGCGGCGAATATCCCGGTGATTATCGCCGACGGCCGGATCCCGGGAATTATTCAAACAATACTTTCCGGCGGCGATACCGGAACACTGATTGTTCACCGTGAACCATACCCTCAAGTAAAAGAGTATGTAAAAGCTATGAAGTAATCATTGGCTAATTTTTCATTTAAGAAGAGGTTTTTATGTCCTTACACGAAGAAATTCACCGAATCGGAGATAACGCAGTTCAAGCGGCGCGCGAGCTCGCGCAGCTTTCTACCAAAAAGAAGAATCTGATTCTTGAGGCGATGGCGGAGGAAATCGACGCCCGGCGCGAAACAATCCAGGCGGCGAATGCCATCGATCTTTCCGCCGGACGCGAAGCCGGACTTTCCGCTGCGCTGCTTGACCGGCTTACACTCACGGACGCCCGCATTGACGCGATGATTAAAGGTTTGCTCGAGGTTGCCGTGCTGAAAGATCCCGTCGGCGCACAGATCAGCCACTGGAATCGACCGAACGGTTTGCAGATTAATAAAATTCGCGTGCCGATCGGCGTGATTGCCATTGTTTATGAATCACGCCCCAATGTAACAGCGGATGCGGCATCACTCTGTTTCAAAACATCGAACGCCGTTATCCTGCGCGGCGGCAAGGAAGCGCTGCATTCGAACGCTGCCATTGCTAAAGCGCTATGCGCCGGCGGTGCCAAAAAAGGTATGCCGGAAAATGCCATTCAACTGGTTGAAACCACCAACCGCGATGCAGTACGCGAACTCGCGCAAATGGTCGGCAAAGTGGATCTGATTATTCCGCGCGGCGGCGAAGGGTTAATCCGCGCTGTTTCCGAGATGGCGTGGGTGCCCGTCATCAAACATTATAGAGGCGTTTGCCATGTTTTTGTGGATGCCGCCGCTGATGTCGAAATGGCGCTGCACATCAGTGAAAACTCCAAGTGTCAGCGCCCCGGCGTTTGCAATGCAATGGAGACACTGCTGGTGCATAAAGACATCGCGCCGGAATTCATGCCCCGCGCCGTCGAACTTTTCAAAACATGCGGTGTTGAACTGCGCGGCGATGCAGCGGCGCGAAAATTTGATGCCGGCATGCAGAAAGCCACTGAAGAAGACTGGCATGCTGAATATCTCGATATGGTTCTCGCTGTAAAAATTGTGAACAATGTGCAGGAAGCAATCAACCATATCAATCAATACGGCTCGCATCATTCGGACGCGATCGTCACCGCCGACGCCGCGAATGAAAAAGCATTTCTTGCGCAGGTTGATTCTGCTACAGTTTATGTCAATGCATCCACGCGTTTCACCGACGGCGCGGAATTCGGCATGGGTGCGGAAATCGGTATCAGTACCGATAAACTTCATGCGCGCGGCCCCATGGGACTCGAAGAACTTACCACCTATAAATATATTATTACCGGAAACGGACAAATCCGGGAATAGCCGGGCCTCACTGTTTGTTCTGTAAAGGCTGCGCTTGACGAACATCACAAAGCAACCGATAGTTATTTTTTGATCAAAACCCAATGGAGGATGAGCAATGAAAAAATGGAAATGCGGAGTTTGCAGTTTTATTTATGACGGTGATGACGCGCCGGATCAATGCCCGAAATGCGGTGCACCGAAGGATCAGTTTACGGCACTGGATGACAATGCGGTAAAACTGGTTGAGCGTTCACGTCACTCCAACTGCCTCCACTCCGATGTGATCAGCCTGGCGCGTAAAATCGAAACGGTATGCAATGACGGTATCAAGGATGAGCTTGATCCGGGCTGCGTCGATGTATTTAACAAATGCCGGACGATGGCATGGACGATGATGAAGCTGGCGATGACCGAACAGCTGGCGCACATGAAAAAAGGAAAATGGGGATAAGCAGAAAGAGACAGACATCTCAACGTCCATCATCGCAAGCCAGAAACTTTTGATGTAAGATCTACAGCCCTTGACAAACCGGCGCAGAACTTTCTGCGCCGGTTTGTTTTTCTTGCTTTGATAGCATAAATATCCTTTCATCCGGAAAAACGGATGAACGCGATGAGCAATGCAAATATTCTTGAGGTGTTTCGCGCTCTGGGCGATGAAGCCCGGCTGCGGATTTTGCGCGCGGTTGAAATCGCCGAACTTTCGGTTGCCGAACTTGTACAGGCGCTGAAAATGCCGCAATCCTCAGTGAGCCGGCATTTAAAACCGCTGCGCGACAGCGGACTGCTGGAGCCGCGCCGCGAGGGCACGTCTGTTTATTACCGGCGCGGGCCGGTGTTTCAGGATGTACAGTTTGCCGGATTAATGAGCGCAAAACTCGCGGAGTTGCGCGGTGCGAGCCGCGACCGTGCGGCGATAGATAAAATTCTTGAGCAGCGCCGGAAAGAGAGCATTGAGTTTTTTGATGAAATTGCCGGCCGTTACGGTTCGCTGACGCAGCCGGGCGGCGGCTGGCCGGCGCTGGCGGCGGGACTGGCGGCCGGTTTTTCCGGCACGACGGTCGCGGATATCGGTTGCGGTGAAGGCGATTTGACGCTGCTGCTGGCGCGGTTTGCAAAGCGGACGGTGGCGGTGGATATGTCGGTTCAAATGCTGCGGGTCGTTCAGGAGCGTGCAGCGGAAGCGGGAGTGGCGCACCGGATTTCGGTGGAGAAAGGCGATCTGGAAAAACTGCCGCTGGCGAACGGAAGTATGGATGCAGCATTTGTGAGTCAGGTGCTGCATCATGCGGCGCGTCCGGCGGCGGCGCTCAAAGAGGCGGCACGGGTTTTAAAAGCCGGCGGCAGATTGATTCTGCTGGATCTGGCGCGGCACGAACAGGAATGGATGCAGAAGCAGTGGGCCGACCGGTGGCTTGGTTTTGATGAACGCGAACTGCGCGAGTGGTTGAAATCTGCCGGGTTGAAGATTGAATTTTTTGAAACGCTGAAAAATCCCGGACAGGTCGCAGTGATTCTGGCGGTGGCGATCAGGGAAGAAAAGAAACGGAGCAAATAATGGCGAAGAGATCAGCAAAGGATTATGCGGTTAAAGATATTTCTCTGGCGGCGTTCGGCCGTAAAGAAATGGAACTGGCGGAAAAAGAGATGCCGGGGTTGATGGCGCTGCGCGAAAAGTACGCTCAGAGCCGGCCGCTGAAAGGCGCGCGCATTGCCGGTTCACTGCACATGACGATTCAAACGGCGATGCTGATTGAAACGCTCCAGATCCTCGGTGCAAAAATCCGCTGGGCAAGCTGTAATATTTACTCCACGCAGGATCACGCTGCCGCCGCAATTGCCGCAAAGGGAACGCCGGTGTTTGCAGTAAAAGGCGAAACGCTGGAAGAATACTGGGAGTATACCGACCGCATTCTCGACTGGGGCAGCGGGCGCGGCCCGAATATGATCCTCGACGACGGCGGCGACGCAACGCTGTTTGTACATCTCGGCCATCAGGCTACAAACGATCCGGCGGTGCTGAACCGTAAACCCGGCAGTACGGAAGAAAAAATTCTGCTCGCACAGATAAAAAAAGCACTGAAAAAAAATCCGCAGCGGTTCGTAAAAATGGCAAAAGAGATCATCGGTGTCAGCGAAGAAACAACGACCGGCGTGCACCGTTTATATCAGATAATGGAGCGCGGTGAACTGCTGTTTCCGGCGTTCAACGTAAACGATTCGGTGACAAAATCAAAATTTGATAACCTGTACGGCTGCCGGCATTCGCTGGTCGATGGAATTATGCGCGCAACCGACGTGATGCTGTCCGGCAAAGTCGCAGTGGTCGCAGGTTACGGCGACGTTGGCAAAGGCTGCTGTCAGTCGCTTAAAGGACAAGGGGCGCGCGTTATTGTCACTGAAATTGATCCGATCTGTGCATTGCAGGCGGCAATGGAAGGCTACGAAGTGAAAACGATGGATGAAGCGTGTCTTGAAGGCGATGTATTTGTGACAACCACCGGCTGCTGCGATGTGATCACCGAAAAACACATGCGCAAAATGAAAGATATGGCGATCGTCTGCAACATCGGTCATTTCGACAGCGAAATTCAGGTTGAAAACATGCGGAAATATCAATGGACAAACATTAAGCCGCAGGTGGATAAAATCACGCTGCCGAATAAAAAAAGCATTCTGCTGCTCGCCGAAGGCCGGCTGGTGAATCTCGGTTGCGCAACCGGCCATCCGAGTTTTGTGATGTCCAACAGCTTCACGAATCAGGTGCTGGCGCAAATGGAGCTTTACTGCAACGCCGGAAAATATCCAATCGGCGTTTACACCCTGCCAAAGAAACTCGATGAAGAAGTCGCGCAGCTGCATCTTGGAAAACTCGGTGTACAGCTTGACAAACTGACACGTGCGCAAGCGAAATATCTCGGAATTCCGGCAAACGGTCCGTTTAAGCCGGCACATTACAGGTATTAAAAAACGTCGCAAATCTTAAAGTCGAAAGTTGAGGGGCTGTCGATTGGAAAATTTTCCTGATTTTCAGACCTCGACCTTCGGCTTTAAGACTTTTGACTTTCTAACTTTCGACTCTTTAACTTCCCGGCAAACTGGGTTAAGCTCGCGCAATGATTACGTTTCTGGAAGGGATCCTGGAAGAAAAGTCGCCGGCGCGTGTAGTGATCAACGTTGGCGGCGTGGGTTATGAAGTGCTCGTGCCGCTCAGCAGTTTTGACCGCCTGCCGCCGGAGGGCGATCGCGTTCGTGCGCTGATCTATCATCACATTACCGAAGCAGCACAACTTTTATTCGGTTTTGCGACGGACGAAGAGCGCCGGGTTTTTACGATGCTGCTCGGCGTCAGCGGTGTCGGACCGAAAACTGCACTGGCGGCGCTCTCCGGACTTTCGGTACGCGAACTGAAAGCGGCGCTGATCGACAGTGATGTCAAACGGATTTCGTCGATTTCCGGTATCGGCAAAAAAACCGCTGAACGCATTATCGTTGAACTGCGCGATAAATTCACTGCCGGCGAAGCCATTGAAACACTTTCCGGCGCTGAAGAACCGTCCGGTGACACACGTCTGCGCGATGCCGCGCTGGCACTGATTTCGCTTGGCTACAAACAGGATGACGCGCGTAAAGCGGTGAAAGCGCTGAAGATTGAGCCGAGCGCTTCGGTGGAAGAGATCGTGAGGATGGTGCTTTCGAAATAGGCACGCGGCACTAGGGATTAGGCACTAGGGAATAAAGAATGGAAGTTAAGAGTTATCGCGATTTAATAGTCTGGCAGAAAGCTATGCGCTTTGTAACCGATATCTATCGCGATACGGAATGTTTCCCGAAAACGGAACAGTTCGGCCTGATTCCGCAAATCCGACGCGCGGCGATTTCCGTTCCAAGTAATATCGCCGAAGGCTATGGGCGCAATTCCACCGCTGATTATCTCCGTTTTCTGCAAATTGCACGTGGTTCAATATATGAAGTGGAAACTCAACTGGAAATTGCTTTGAATCTGAATTATCTTTCTGCCGCACGATCAGAAAAATTAAACGAACAAAGCGATGAAATTTCACGCATGTTAAACGGATTGATTACAAAATTGAAAAACAACTAATGCCTAGTGCCTAATCCCTAATACCTGCAACTATGATGGACCACACAATCACAACTCTGAACCGCCCCGATCAGGACTTTGACATCAAACTCCGTCCGTTGCGGTTCGCCGATTTCACCGGCCAGGAAAAAGTGAAGGAACGGCTTGAGCTGTTTGTTCAGGCGGCGCGCGCGCGCGGCGATGTACTGGATCATGCGCTGCTGTCCGGTCCGCCGGGACTGGGCAAAACCACACTCGCATATATTATTGCCGAAGCGATGGGCGCAACCATTAAATGCACATCCGGACCGGTGATTGATAAGCCGGCGGATCTCGCCGGACTACTGACCGGTCTTGAGCGCGGCGATGTTCTGTTTATCGACGAGATTCACCGCATGCAAAAAACCGTCGAAGAATATCTCTATTCCGCGATGGAAGATTTTGTCATTGATATCGTGATCGATCAGGGCCCGAGCGCGCGATCGATCCGCCTGAACATTCAGCCGTTCACGCTGATCGGCGCAACGACACGCAGCGGACTGCTCTCGGCACCGATGCGCTCGCGGTTCGGTTTAGTCAATCGTCTGGATTATTATGATGCCGCGACATTGCAGAAAATTATTGAACGTTCGGCGCGGATTCTGAATGTAGATATTGAATCCACCGGCGCGCTCGAAATTGCACGCCGGTCGCGCGGCACGCCGCGCATTGCTAATAATCTTTTGCGGCGCGTGCGCGATTATGCGCAAATAAGAGCCGACAATATTATCACCGCCGATGTCGCCGATAAAGCACTCGAAATGCTTGAAATTGACCAGAACGGGCTCGACGAGATGGATAAACGGATTTTACTGACGATGATTGAAAAATTCGGCGGCGGACCGGTCGGCATCAGCTCTCTCTCTGTATCTGTCGGCGAAGAAGCCGGCACCATTGAAGAGGTGTACGAGCCCTATCTGATTCAGGAAGGCTTCATCAAACGCACGCCGCAGGGTCGCGTTGTGCTTCCGCGCGGATTTAAAACCTGCGGAGTAACCCCGACTGGCGACGCGGCACAGCAGCGGTTTTTATAGTAGACGCGACGTCCTCGTCGCGTTCACGTGTGAATATAAATTTTTTCAGACAGGATAACAGGATGAATGAAAGTTCGCTTGAGCAAGAAATTTCCCGGCGTCTTGGCGGTTAAAATTTCAGGTCTCAGGTTTTCGCATTCAAATTTTCTAGAGACTCCACGGCAGAGTTCCGGGAGATTTTTTATCGAGCCGCCCGGATGCAAGCATGCAATCAAGCTGCGTGAGCAGACGTTCTTTATCTTTTGGAAAGCGTCCGGCGAGCGGAATAATATTCGATGAATGATCGGCGCGGAAAACGGTCTGTTCGAGCTCAAGATGCTGAATCAGTTCGCGCAGTTCCGCTACAGCGGCATATTCCGGAATCATCTTGAATCCGCTCTTATACAGCGGCGTATTCGGCGTGGTGACCAGCCGCAGCGCCGACAAAAGTTTCGGCTGCATTTTATTCAGTGCCTGTGCCGTTAAAAAAGCATGCTGCATCGAATGCAGTTCGCCGGCGAGACCAATGAGAATCATCACCGACATTCGCAGTCCTGCATTTTGCGCGCGCTGTGCCGCCGCAATCATTGCACCGGAATTTTCACGTTTATTCACTGCGAACAGGATTTCATCATCGCCGCTTTCCAGCCCCATATAAAGCGTGTGCAGTTTTAACTCTTGCAGCCGCCGGAGCTCAGCATCCGTTTTTTTGAGAATTGATGAACCGTTAGCGTAAATGCCGACACGCGTGAGCGCCGGGAATTTTTCGTTCAACAAAATCAGCATTGTTTCCAGTGCCGTAAAATCCAGACCCATCACATCGCCGTCTGCCAGAAAAATCCGGCGCGCGTCCTGCCGCCCTTGTGCGGCGCGCGTAAATTCCTTTTCCGCTGCGTCGAGTCCGTGAAACTGATAGCGCACACCTTTATACATGCCGCAAAATGTACAGCTGTTCCACGGGCATCCGTCCGCGACACGCAGGATCAGACTTTCCGCTTCCGCCGGCGGGCGAAACAGTGTATGGCTTTTTTCGAAAAACATGAATGGACGATATCAGATTTTATAAGTCAAAAAAGGTGCGTTTTATGTGCTGTAAAAAATTATAATTCAGGCATGACCCCCCCCTGGCATCGCAGACATGGATTTATTCAATCGTTACGGAGCAGTGCTACATAAATGCTGTCGATACATTGTTGGTGACATACCGGTGTTATTTTTAAAAAATCGTGAAAAATAATACGGATCATCAAATCCGGCATGTTCCGCGATTTCCCCGATTTGAATGTACGGGTCTTTCAATAAAGGCAGAACGTGCTGTATTCTACGGCGGTTTAAAAATTCTTTAGGGGAACATCCGATAGTTCTTTTAAAAAGGGTTGAAAAATACGTCCGCTCTAATCCTGAAATCCGGGCGAGATCATCAATCCGGATTGGACCGGGAATTTGATCATTAATAAACCGGATCGCTTTGTTCAGGTTTGTGATTTCTTTTTTATCCAGAAGTGTACTGCCTGGGCATATAAAAACGGAAAGAATAGTCATCAGTGTTCCGATGGACTCCATGAATTTACCGGCGTTATCGCGGGATAAAAATCCATCGTATGCTTTATGAATCCGTTGCAGCTTATCCTCAATATCCGGTATTTGGGAAACAGGGCGTCTCTTTTGTATTTTAAATTGACGGCATAAATTGATGCCGTCTGCAGTCAAACATTGAAAATGCACCCAGTGAATTTCGACAGTTGTTCCGGTCGAAAAGGAATGATACGAATCTCCCGGGAAGAGATAGATATATCCCGGAGTCAGCTTTACGGATACACCGTCAATATTATATCGTCCCTCCCCTGATTTTATAAAATAAAGTTTATTATCTGTCTCCAGATAAGGGTCTGCATACCAGCTAATATCCGGATTATGCACTCCATAGCGGGTAACATGAAATTGCGCCCCGATTAATGGATTCGATTGTGCAGAATACAGCATAATTCGCCTTTTTACATAAAAAATCTATTTATGAATTCATATACTTTATTAAAAAGCAGGTTAAGCAAACAAATGTCCATTAAATTCAAACGTCTGTCCATGTTAATTTATCCGGTCTTATACATACTGATTGCAAGCAGTTTAAAACCGGAGATATTCGATGAATGCAATAAAACAAAATGAAATACCGGCAACAGGTGCAATCATGCCCGTTTCATCTCACGACCGTAAGATTTTAAAAACGCTGGCGTTCCAAAAGGCTGAGATTGCTGCACTTCCAATTCATCAGGAGAAAAAAATACTGTGGCAGAAACTGAATGATAAACAGTCTGTCCGTCCAATGGTCTGGATCAATGAAGTCTGCTGGCATGAAATGAATATAAATGATGAATTGACTCTTCAATGTGAAGGGGCATGGGCACGCAACCAGGAATTAATTCTTCGTAAAGAATTATATCAGTGGAAGCATTTCCCGTGCGATATGATCATTGACCCGTGGATATATTGTCAGAAAATTATTTGCAGCACGGAGTTCGGAATAACTGAGCAAGCGGTTATTTTAAAGACAGATGACCAAAACTCCATCGTGTCACACCATTATGAAACACAAATTGAATCATTTGCAGATCTGGAAAAAATAAAAATTCCGGAAATTCGTTACGATGGAACCGCCACAGAGTTGCACTATGAAATGATGTCTGAATTATTTTCCGAAATTCTTCCGGTCAAAAAAGAAGGACAAAAGCATATCTGGTTTACGCCCTGGGATTTTCTCATTCGTGTAATCGGCGCGGAAACCGCCATGCTCATGATGTACGAAAACCCGGAGCTTGTTCATGCCATGGTTGACCGTGTAGTTGACGCCTGGATGAATAAACTGGATCAATTGGTCGAACAGAATTTACTTTCTTTAGATTGCAATAACACCCGCATCGGTTCCGGCGGTTACGGATATGTATCTGATCTTCCCGGCAATGATTATCATCCTGACAAAATTTTACCGCATAATATGTGGGGCTGTTCTAACGCACAGATTTTCTCGGAGATTTCCCCGGAATTTCACTGGGAATTTGCCGTTGCCCACGATTTGCGCTGGATGGAACGATGGGGATTAAATTATTATGGGTGTTGCGAACAGCTGGATAATAAGGCAGGCGTTCTGGCAAAAATTCCTAATCTTCGAAAAGTCTCTGTCAGTCCGTGGTGTAATACAGAACGCGCGATTGAAAATCTGGGAGAAAAATATGTGCTTAGCCGGAAACCGAATCCGGCGATTCTGGCAGAAGGCATGTGGCATCCGGAACGGGCCAGAAAAGACATCAGAACATTTTTAAATGCGGCAGAAAGGCGCTGCCATATCGAATTGATTATGAAAGATATTTCTACGGTACGCTATCACCCGCAGCGTCTTTGGGAATGGGCTCAAATAGCAATGGAAGAGGTCTCCGGCTGAATAAAATTTAATCCGGAATAATTTATGAAAACAAAAAGATTGCAGCGGTGTAACTGGTGCGGCGATGATCCGTTGTATGTGAAGTATCATGATGAAGAGTGGGGCCGTGAAGTTACAGATGACGGCAGAATGTTTGAATTTCTTGTGCTTGAAGGCGCGCAGGCCGGCTTGAGCTGGCTGACGATTCTGCACCGGCGCGAAAATTATCGGAAAGCATTTGCCAGTTTTGATCCGGAGCAGGTCGCGCAATTTACGGACGCCGATGTTGAGCGGTTGATGAATAACACCGGCATTATTCGCAACCGGAGAAAAATTGTCTCAGCCGTTTCCAATGCAAAATTGTTTTTGGAACTGCAAAAAGAATTCGGCAGTTTCTGTAATTATCTGCGGACATTTCTGCCGGCCGGCAGGCCGGTCATCAATCACTGGAAAACGGAAAAAGAGATTCCGGCGACCAGTGCAATTTCTGACGCGATCAGCAAAGACATGAAAAAGCGCGGCTTCAAATTTTTCGGCAGCACCATCTGCTACGCATACCTGCAAGCCGTCGGTTACGTCAACGATCACATTGTTGGATGTTTTTGTAGAAAGTAGACGCGACGCCCTCGTCGCGTTCTCTGCGTGCGTGACGCGGCGGGGGCGTCGCGTCTACTTTAATCGGCAATGCCCTAAATCCATTTCCACTTCGGATAGCGGCGGGAAAGCGCCGGTTTCAGTTCGGGATACGCCGTGCGCCAGAACGATGCAAGATCTTCGGTTTTCTGCACCGGCCGCCGGTTCGGTGCCAGCAGTTCAACAACGAGCGGCACGCGCCCGAAAGCAATCGCCGGCGTTTTAGTGACACCGAAAAAATCCTGAATCATGGCGGACAGCACCGGCTTGTGTCCGGCTTCGTAGCGGATGCGCGCGCGGTGTCCGGTCGGCAGTGTAAACCGCTCCGGCATCTGTTCATCAATCCAGCGTCGCTGTTCGTATGGCAGCCAGCTGCGCACGATCTCTTTCACATTGGTTTCGCGCAAATCTTTCCGGCTTACGGCGCCGTAACAGATCTCCTCCAGCATAGTTTGCCGCGCCGCGTCGTCAATCGCCGGAATACCGAGATCAGGACACCATCCGGCGAGCAGGTTAACGCGCAGAATCCAGTGTTCAATCTCTTCAGTCCAGCCTGGAATTTCAATACCGCCTTTTAACACTTCGGCGGCGAGTACGGTGGCGGCTTCCTCTTTCGTCGGATTCTGTGTGATAGACGATTCAAGAATCAGATCGCGGAATTTTTCGCGGTGTTCAACGACCACACGCTTTAATACCGGATCATATTTTGCAATGCGCTCAGCCGTGAAATCCTCCGGAAAAAGTTCTTCAAGCCATTCGGGGTTTACCGCAGTGGCCAGGTTGAGCAGTACGCCGGTTTGTCCGCGCGTCTGTCCGATTTCCGTAATTTCGGCGGCGACAAACAGCTGTGCGGCGCGCACCGCACTTTCGCGCGCGAGTTCGCCGGTGCGTCCGTGAACCAGTTCACAGCGCAGCGTACCGCGATCGCACCGGCGCGCAAGCTGATCGGAAAATGCCATCAGAATACATCTCTGCAACGATTCTTCTTCCGGTGCGGCGCGGTTGATTTTTAATCCCTGCTGTTCGGCGATCTGCATGAAGCGTTCATAGAGCGGCGTCACCTGCCGCGCGGCGCCGGCGTGGATACCGAGCCGCCGGCATGCCTGAACATCATACCGGTTTTTATCGGCAAAGCTCCACGCGCGCATCAGCCGCTTAAAATCCGAAACATCGTTGTCGCCGAAAAGTTCATCGCGTTCGCTGCGCGTCTCCCTGCCGGCGTTGCGCTGCAGAATTCCGCGTCCCTGAGTGAGCGCCGCAATTAAGCACGCCTGCCGGACGCAGTGATAGTCATCGGCGGCGAGCAGCATACGCGCGTAGCGCGGATGCATCGGAAACTGAATCATCCGCATTCCGGTTTTTGTAATTGCTCCGGCGCGGTCAATCGCACCGAGATCGGTGAGCAGCGTAATGGTTCGCGCCAGCGCCGCCGGATCGGGTTTTTCAAGCCAGCCGAAATTTTCAATATCGTCAATACCGCCGGCTTTTAAAGCGAGCACGACTTCGGAAAGATCATGCCGCAGAATTTCCGGCAGTTCCTGCGCGCGGCGCGTCGCCTGTTCCTGCAGCGTCCAGAGGCGCATACAAATTCCCGGCGCAGTGCGCCCGGCGCGGCCGGTGCGCTGAGCGGCGGACGCGCGGCTGATGCGTTCGATCATTAATGTATCGATGCCGCGATTCGGATCGTAGCGCGCGATGCGTGCAAGTCCGCTGTCGATCACAATCCGGATGCCCCCAATTGTAATCGACGTTTCGGCGATGTTAGTGGCAACCACAACTTTCCGGCGGTCGCAGTTTCCCGTGGCGGCGTCCTGATCCTGCGGCGACAGTTCGCCGTGCAGCGGCATTACGGCAAAATCTTTGGCGCACGGTTTTGCGCGCACCGCTTCCACCGTGCGCGAAATTTCATACGCGCCGGGCATAAAAATCAGCACGTCACCGGCGGCACCGGAACAGACTGCGGTTTCAAACGCATCGGCGGCGGCGTCCCAGACAGGCTGATGATTAAAATCAATCCGCCTGGCAGCGTACTGAATTTCCACCGGAAACATGCGGCCTTCGGATTTCAGTGCGCGGCACGGCGCGAGATAGTCGCGCAGCGGCGCGGCGTCGAGTGTCGCCGACATCACAATGATTTTCAAATCCGGCCGTATCTGCTGCAAATGCAATGCGCGGGCAAGCGTGATGTCGCCGTACAAATGGCGCTCGTGAAATTCGTCGAAACAGATGGCGCCCACATCGCGCAGTTCCGGATCGCTCAATAACTTGCGCAGCAGGATGCCCTCAGTGACATACGTGATGCGCGTTTTTTCAGAAACGCAGTTTTCAAAGCGAACCTGATAGCCGACCTCAGCGCCGGTTGTTCCGCTGCGCTCCTGCGCGACGCGGCGCGCGAGCATGCGCGCCGCCAGCCGGCGCGGCTGAAGCACCACAATCTGTGGCGCATTGGTGGCACAGACACTTCTGTCTGGGCAGTTTTTTATTTCGGATTTCGTGGAAGGGCAGACTGGAATGTCTGCTCCGCTGGAAGACGCGGGAGAAGGGCAGACAAGAATGTCTGCCCCACCTGAAGAAGGGCAGACTGGAAAGTCCGCCTCACCGGAAGAGAGATCTGCCCCGCCGAATAATCCGGAATCCAGCAGCATTTGCGGCACCTGCGTCGATTTACCGGAACCGGTCGGCGCTTCAATAATCAGCCGGTTCGTTTCGCGCACTGCCGCAATAATTTCGGCATGCAGCTCATAAATTGGAAGTTCGTTTCGATTCACAAAATTATTTTTATCACGGGCTATACTGAAGGCACGGAAAATTATCTGCAAGCTTAACGGGAGTGTAATCCCGCCATGCGCTCGAAAAACCCGGCAATACGCCGCCGGTTCTCTCCTTCGTGAGAAAAAGGGTTTAACGCTGCGGTTTTTTACCGGACAAAACCGCTTATTCATGCGATATTCAGTGTAATGGCAAAAAAAGTCAGTTGGTTGCTCCTCGCAGTACTCACCGGAATTGTAATTTTTGCGGCAGTGCGTCCGCTCAGAAATCCGTCGTGGGAGCAGCCGGCCATGGGGACGCAGTGTCACATCACCATCGCCGGAAAAATGTCAAAACGGGAGCTTTCAATACTGCAGGAAAAAATTGATGCGGCGCTGGATGATGTAAACCGGCAGATGTCGGCATGGGATCCGGATTCAGAACTTTCGCGGTTCAACCGGCAGCGATCTACACAGCCGTTTACGGTGTCGCCGGAATTTGCCGGTGTGGTTGAACGCGCGCTTTTTTTTGCCGCGGAAACCGGCGGCGCATTTGATCCGACCGTGAAACCGCTGGTTGATTTCTGGGGGTTCGGCGCAGCGGAAAATAAAACGCCGGTGGATGAGATTCTGGAAACGGTGGGATGGCAGAATATAGAAAGTAGACGCGACGCCCCCGTCGCGTCCGGCGCACGAAAAGAACGCGACGGGGGCGTCGCGTCTACGTTAAGAAAGCTCCATCCAGGTGTTCAGCTTGATCTCGGCGCGATTGCAAAAGGTTACGGTGTGGACTGTGTGGCGGAGATTATTTCAGCTGCCGGAATTAAAAATTTTCTGGTGGAGATCGGCGGCGAAATCCGTGCGACAGGAAAAAACCGCGCCGGGAAGTTGTGGGCTGTCGGCATTGAAACGCCGGTGCCGGGGAAGCCGTTCGGCGCCGAAATCCACCGGACACTCAGGATTTCCGGTGCGGCGCTGGCGACGTCCGGCAGCTACCGGCAGTTTCGCACGGATGCTGCCGGCACGCCGTATTCACATATTATCGACCCGCGCACCGGCGCGCCGGCGCAATCCGGTATTGTATCGGTGACCGTGATTGCGGAACGCTGCATGGACGCCGATGCAGCGGCCACCGCGCTGCTGGTGATGGGTCCGGACGCGGCGCTGCAGTGGCTGGAATCGCATCCGGAATTTGCCGCGCATTTTATTCTGCATGCCGGCGGTGCAACTTTTACAACAAAACAAACGCTGAATTTTCCGGAAATGGAGTAGTATTCCGGTATAAACATATTCTGTACACATTTTCAGCGGCATCAAAAGCAAGGAAGATATATGGACGAACTGAGAAGCAAAAATGCATTCATCTGCGATATGGACGGCGTGATTTATCACGGCAGCAGGCTGCTGCCCGGCGTGCTGGAATTTGTGCAGTGGATGCAGAACGAAAATAAAAAATTTCTGTTTCTGACGAATGCCAGCGCGCGCACTCCGCGTGAGCTGGACCAAAAACTGGCGCGCATGGGGCTGGATGTTGACGAAAGTCATTTTTATACCAGTGCGCTCGCAACAGCGGCGTTTCTTGCCAGCCAGAAGCCGAACGGCTCGGCGTATGTGATCGGCGACGCCGGAATGATTCACGCGCTGTATGACGTCGGCTACTCAATCAACGACACCAACCCCGATTATGTTGTCGTCAGTGAAAGCGCAAATTATGATTACGCCCGGATATCCCAAGCCACGCGGCTGGTGAATGAAGGCGCTAAATTAATCGGCACCAATCCCGACCTGACCGGGCCGACGGAAGGCGGTGTGCTTGTTCCGGCGACCGGCGCGCTGCTCGCGCCGATTGAGCTCGCCACCAACTGCAAAGCCTATTATGTCGGCAAGCCGAATCCGCTGATGATGCGCCACGCACTGAAACACCTCGGCATCCGGCGCGAAGAAACGGTGATCGTCGGCGACCGGATGGATACTGATATCATCGCCGGAATTGAAGCTGAGATCTCCACCGTGCTGGTGCTGAGCGGCGTCACCCGGCCGGCCGACCTGGCGCGCTTCGCCTACCGCCCGCAATACACGCTCAACGGCGTCGGCGATATCGTTCCGTAAACGCTGCGGAGTGCGCAGGCATGCCTGCGCACTCCGTTTTTTTACTCGGTACCGCCCTGCAGGCGATAGAAGGCGGCGCTGCCTTTCGGGGTGAAGTCGATGAACACTCTGCGCCTTGACATGATCTCCCTGTTTTCTTTTGCCTCGCAGCCGCCTTCTGCTAAAATTCTTTAGATGAAAAGAACACCGGTGATTTTAGAAGAGATCGGCATCTGGCTGCGCGGACGGTTTACGCTGACGCATGAGGAGAAAAAATGGCTGCTCATGATTCTGGTGATCTGTCTGACCGGCTTAACGGCGCGGTATTTTTATCTGAAAACTCAACCGGCGGAACAAACCGCGGAGGCTGCCGATTAACCCTGAAATGATGTTTTTAGTGTTTACGGTGTGCGGCGGACTGGCGCTGTTTATCTTCGGTATGCACACCATGACCGACGGGCTGAAAACATGCGCCGGCAGCCAGTTGCGCCGTATTCTGGCGCGCGCAACGCGCAATAAGGTGAGCGGACTCGGCTTTGGCACACTGCTGGGTTTATTAGTCCAAAGCACTGCCGCCACCGTGATGCTCGGCGGGTTTGTGAACGCCGGTTTAATTACGCTGCCGGCGTCGATTCCGGTGATGCTCGGCGCAAACATCGGCACAACATTTGCAGCACAACTGATCTCGTTCCGGCTGGCGGATTATTGTTTTGCCGGGATTACGCTCGGGCTGTTCATTATGATGGCGGGCGTAAAAGAGCGCATTAAAAGCATCGGCAACGCACTGCTCGGCTTCGGACTGCTGTTCCTCGGTATGTCCATTATAACCGGCGCCATTACGCCGTACCGTGATACGTTTGCTCCGCTGTTTGAGCATATCGACGGCGCAACGGTATACGGGATGACAAACGGCATCCTGCTGTCGACGGCGGTGACCATTATCATTCAGAGCAGCAGCGCAATGATCGGAATCAGCTTTGCATTGATTGAGGCCGGTGTGATTACCGGTCTGCCCGGTGTTTTTCCGGTGCTGATCGGCGCCAACATCGGAACGTGCGTGACCGTTTTGTTTACGACGTTCGGGTCGAGCGCTGATGCGCGCCGCAGCGCGGCTTCACATCTGGTGTTTAATGTTTTCAGCGGCGCCGCTGCCGCGCTCACCGCGCCGCTTTTTTACAAATGGATTCCGCTGACGCACGGCGACCTGATTCATCAGGCGGCTAATGCAAATACGATTAAAATGATCGTCACGGCAGTGCCGGCGCTGATGTTTATGCCCGCGTTCACTGCGCTGCTCCGTAAGCTGGTGCCGTCGAAACAGGCGCCGGCGCCGGTCAGCTTCCTCGATGAAACTCTTTTTCCAACGCCGGAACAGGCGATTCATGCGGTGATGCGCGAACTGCAGCGTACGGTAAATCTCTGCCGCGATTCACTGGCACTTGATCAACAGCTGCTGAGAATACCGGCGAATAAACTGATCCGGGCGATTCATCAAAACGAAAAAAATATTAATGCCGTCAAACTTGCGATACTGGATTATATTCAGCGCATTACTTCGCGGGTTTTGTCGCGTCGGCAGACCATTCTGCTGCAGCATCTCGACCGGTGCAACGACGAGGTTGAACGCATCGGCGACCATCTGGCGGAGCTTTGCGATCTGACGGAGGATGTCCGCCCGTACATTAAACGAAACGTCTGCGCACCGTGCTGGGAAGAAATTCAACTGCTCTACGGGCAGATCGGCATCATTTTAAACAACCTCAGTGTTTCGCTTGACCCGGATCACGAAAACTACGAACAGTTTGCCGAGCGGATTTTGACGGCGCGCGATGAATATGTTGAGAAAAGTGTGGCGATCAAAGACAACATTACTGAGCGCGCCGGAAAGAAAAATTTTCCGCCGATGCTCGGCATTTATCTCACCTCGATGATTACAGCGTGTGATAAAATTGCGAAGCACAGCAAAACGATTGCCGGTGCGCAGAAAAAACCGTTTTTCTGGCTCAAAACAAACCGGCTCGACCGGCTCTCCGGCGAATATTCCGAAAAACAAATATTCGAAAAACTCGATTCGGATGAATATCTGGATTCAAGGCCGTAAGCTGGCGGAATAAGAGAGCGGTGGAACGCGACCTCCGGGCGCGTTTTTATTTAATCAATCCGCCTCACCATGAATTATTTTTGGATAAACCCACAGCCAGTCATCGGCATACTGACATAAATTTGCGGCCGCCGGATTCCTGCGAATATACCCTGCTTTCTCCAGATATTCCTTATCGTTGCGGATGCGATGATCGAAAAAATTGTCCTGCCATAGAATGCCAGAATTGACCGCATGATATCGTTTCCAGTTTCCTGTAATCAGCGCCATTTTTTCATGCGGAGGGAATGTTACTAATGCATGAATATGATCCGGCATAATCATGAAAAGGTGTACAAACCATTTTTTCTGTTTTTGATAAATCAAAACGGAATCCAGCAATTGCGGCGCAACATCCGGATCCGTCAAAATTTTCTGATTCTTTTTATGACATCGAATCCGGATGTGAAAAACTTCACCGGGAGGAATCCAGCATGGCACAGTATGAAACAACCGCGACGGATAATTCTTTTTCACACATAAAGAATAGCGCGCCCGGAGGTCGCGCTCCACCGTTTTCTTTAAAAGAAGACGGGTAAAAAATTTCAGGCTTCAAGTTTTAAGTTTCATCCTTATAGTCTCCGCATGATTTCAGCAGTAATTTTTGATTTTGACGGCGTGATCGTTGATTCCGAACGGCTTCACTGGCAGGCATTCAACATGGTCATGAAACCCCGCGGAAAAGAAATTTCGTGGGATGATTATGTGAATGTGTATATCGGCTTCGACGACCGCGATGCATTCCGCCGGACATTCCCCGGCATTTCCGCCAGTGAACTGGATCAGCTGATCGCTGAAAAGGCCGGGCTGTTTCAGACGCTGGTGCAACATTCCGGCGCCGATCCTTTGCCGGGCTCCGTCGAACTTATAAACCACCTTTCCGGCAGACTGCCGGTTGCCATCTGTTCCGGCGCGCGGAAAACCGATATTGAACCGGTGCTGAGAAAACTCGGTATCGCCGATGCATTTGATGTGATCGTTACGTCAGAAGACACACACGTCAGTAAGCCCGATCCGGCGCCGTACCGCAAAGCCTGGGAAATTCTCAGCCGGAAATTTCCGGCTCTGACAACTCCGGCGCAAGCCGTTGCAATTGAAGATACGCCCGCCGGAATACAATCTGCTCAGGGTGCCGGACTCCGTACACTCGCCGTGACGAACAGCTATCCGCCGGAACTGCTTGTGACGTTTGCCGATGCTGTCACTAACTCGCTCGAAGGACTTACGCTCGAAGAATTGAACCGCGTAATAGCGTAGGCAGGACAAGCATCTTCTCTGTCCATATTTGCAGAGTTGTGGGGCAGACATTCCTGTCTGCCCGTTTTGCACAGACAGGAATGTCTGCGCCACATTTGCCGCGCCGGCGTGGACAGGCCGGATGCCTGTCTTGCATTTATGCGGTCGAAGACAGAACACCACGGCTTTAGCCGTGGATGAATGAGTCTCCTGATTGCCGCGAACGCAAAGTTTCGCGGCGTTCAGGTCAGCTCCGAGAGGAGCTGTGATGAAAAAAGAACCCCGAGTTTACTCGGGGGTATCTATGCATTGAGAACGAATGAACAGCGCCCCGGAGTTTTGTGGGCGAAAATCAGTTCAAAATCAGTGACTTCGTCCGCCGCCGGAAAAAATGTATCGGTTTCGGTAAAGCGTACATCGTTTTTCAACAAGGCAAAAATTTCTTCGAAGTAGGGTAAATGATCTGTCGCGGCATGAATTTTTCCGCCGGGCTTCAGCGTACGTGCCAGCGCGTTCATAAACGGTTCATTGAAAATCCGGTTATGATGATGTTTTTCTTTCGGCCACGGATCGGGGAAAAAAATATAATATGTATCGACGCTTTGCGGCGGAATTAAAAATGTCGTGGCGTAATAGCCGTCAACGCGAAAGAGCCGGATGTTGTACCGGTGTGCGCGCAGTGCTTTCCGGTCGATCCGTTGAATACGGTTCAGCAGCCGGTCAATTCCCAGAAAATTGATTTCCGGAAATTTTGCCGCGCGCGCCAGCAGGAACCGCCCCATGCCGCAGCCGAGGTCCACTTCAAATTTCCGTTCGGGATATTCAAACTCCGCCGCAAAATTAAACGGCGTTAACCATTCTTCGGGAAACACGCGCAAGGTTTCTTTTGTAAATTCTTTCATGTGCAGAAAATTAAATTCGAAGCACGAAACCCGAAATCCGAAATAAATTCACAATCAGAAATTAAAAATTAGAATTTTTGATATTTTAATTTATTTCGTGCTTCGCATTTAGAATTTCGAATTTTTCCTAAAACGGAATGAAATTTGTTTTCGGGGTGATCCGTTCAATGACTGCGGCGATAAGTTTTGAAACGGCCGCGAGGTCGTCAAGGCTGAGCAGTTCGCACGGGCTGTGCATGTAGCGCAGCGGGATACTGATGAGCGCGGTGGCAACGCCGGCGCGGTTGAGTTGAATCGCGTTGGCATCCGTGCCGGTGCCGCGCGCTTCAGCGACAATCTGTACCGGAATTTTTTCTTCTTTCGCCGTTTTAATAATCAGCTCAAACAGTTTGGGATTAATGTTCGGTCCGCGCGTAACGACCGGTCCGCCGCCGATTTCCACTTTGCCCTCCTGATTCACAGTGCTGCCGAGATTCGGATGATCGGTGGCAAAGGTGACGTCCACCGCAATTCCCACATCCGGCGCAATGCCGAATGCCGCCGTGCGTGCGCCGCGCAGTCCAATCTCTTCCTGTACAGTGGCAACCGCGTGAACTTCGCATTGTGTTTTTTTCTTTGCGAGCAGCCGCGCGGTTTCGAGTACCGCGAATGCGCCGGCGCGGTCATCGAGTGCACGGCCGACCACACGGTTATTGATCAGTTCTTCAAAGCCGTACTGCACAACCAGCGGATCACCGATGCTGACGAGTTTTTCAGCTTCTTTTTTATTTTTTACGCCGATGTCCACCCACAGGTCTTTAATTTCAGAAACTTTTTTCCGCTGTTCCGGCTCCTGCAGGTGAATCGCGATTTTTCCGACGACGCCGCTGATTGTTTTTCCACCGTTGCCGATAATATGAACACGCTGGCCCTGCGCAATCTGCGGGTCCCACCCGCCGACCGGCGCAATCCAGAGAAACCCTTTATCGTCAATATTTGAAATCAGAAACCCGATTTCATCATAATGGCCGGAAAGCATCACTTTCACTTTACCGCCTTTATTCACTACCGCATGCGAATTGCCGTGTACATCCGTTTCGACTTTGTCGGCGAACGGTTTCGCATATTTTTTCCAGACAGCCGCGGCGCAGTTTTCGTAGCCGGACGGGCTGATGGCATTAATCATGCCGGCGAGAAATTCCTTTGATGTTCTGTTCATATTTTTCCTCTGAATAAATGATGTATTATCTGAGAACAGGAAATAAAAGCGATTAATTTTTTACAGTGGATTCCCTGATGATAATTTCGGTTTCAATTTCTTTAAATCCCGGTTCGTATGGGATTTCTTTAGCGAGAATTTTCAATAACAGATCAATGGCTTCGTACGCCTGTCTACTAACCGGGCGGTTAACCGAAGTTAACGGAGGGATGGTGTGTTGAGCCAAACTGGAATTATCGAATCCGATTACGGCGATATCTTCGGGAACACGTTTCCCTATTTCTTGCAGTGCGCGAATGCAAAGTGCGGCGAGTTCATCGGATGGGCAGAAGACGGCATCAATTTCGTCGATGCACCGAAGCTCCTGCATAAAATTCCGCACCGCTTCCGGCAGGCAGCGCACAGTCCGGATAAATTCTGGCGATACCGGCAGCCGGTGGTTTTCAATCGCTGTTTTATACCCGTTTATACGGTCGATAATGCACTGGATATGCCGAAGTTTTTCCGGAATCAGCATCATGATTTTTTTCCGTTTGATGCCAACCAAATGGTCAATGGCCTGCTGTGCGGCTTTGTGATTATTAATGTCAATACACGGAACTTTTTTTTCAGCTTCTGCGGTGTGTCCCAGCAGGACAATCGGGAACTCCGGAGCTGCGATATTTAAAAATTCTGTATGATTTTCTGACGGTGTCAGATAAATCATGCCGTCCAGCAGATCGGGTTTAAAGTCGTTCGATTTCAGTGGCACCGGAGAATCTTCGCGCCGGTCATGAATGACCAGATCGTAGTTTTCAAATTTTGGATGGGATAAAATGATGTTGGTGAATTGTCCCATCACCTGATTTTCATAGGCGATCTGGTCAGATGACAGGGCATGATGGTTGATGTGAATAAACGACAGCCCGACCAGGTTTGTCCGCTGGCTGCGCACAGCTTTTGCCAGCCGGTTCGGGCGGTATCCCAGTTGCTGTGCCGCATTTTTCACTTTTAGAATCATCTTATCCGAAACGGGAAATTCATGTAATTTATCATTCAGGACGCGCGAAACAGTCGCTTTGCTGACGTTACAGTAACGGGCGATGTCCCCGAGTGTTATCCGGTCGTTATTGCGTTTCCTGGATTTCTTTATTTTCATAAAACACTTTCTATTTTGATTACAGTAAGTTTTACAGTTGTCTAGATAATATGAATGGATAATGAAAAATTTTCAAATAAAAACATGACAAAATAAAAAATATGATCTATCAATGACGACGATTACAGTATTGCAATATTTAAAACGTTATGACTTATTCAAATTGGCAGGCAGAATGGATACGGATCGGCTGGGGGAATCAGGTTCCGCTGTTACGGTGCATATTTTTCGTCGATGCTCCGGTGGTCAAAGCGGTTTTGCGCGGAACGGCGCTGGGTGTTTGTGAATTGCGATTAAACGGTGAAAAAGTCGGCGACACACACCTGCTGCCGGGCTGGACGGATTATCGCAAGCGGCTTTATTATCATGAATTTGATGTAACCGGGCAAATTACTGCCGGAAAAAATGTGTTCGGCGCTATTCTCGCACCCGGCTGGTTTGCCGGATTTTTCGGCCCGTTTAACGACAAAGGATATTACGGGCACGACGCCTGGTTTTCTGCCGAACTGGAATTGAATTATACCGACGGTTCAACAGAACTGATTCGTACAGGTGAAACGTGGAAAGGCGCAGACAGCCCGATTCGGTCAGCAGATCTTCTGATGGGGGAACATTATGATGCGCGCTGTGAGCTGCCGGAATGGGATCAGCCGGACTTTGATGACCGCAAATGGATTCCGGTGAGAATTTTGCGGTGCGGCGAAGAACGGCTTCCGGAACGGATTGAAAAATTTCCCGGTGCGCCGGTAAAAACGATTGCCGAACTTTCGACGGTAAATGTGAGCGAACCGCACGCCGGAGTTTTTGTATTTGATCTCGGGCAGAACATGGTCGGCGTTGTGCGAATCAACGTGAACGTATGCGCCGGAACAGAACTTATAATTAAATACGGCGAAATGTTGAATGCCGATGGAACAGCGTATACGGCAAATCTTCGTTTCGCGAAAGCGGTTGACCGGTATACTGCCAAAGGCGGCGGTAAAGAAACCTGGCAGCCGCGATTTACTTTCCACGGTTTCCGGTATGTTGAAATTCACGGACTTTCCGAAAAACCGGCGCTAAAAACGGTAACCGGGCTCGTTTGGATGTCGGCGCTAAAAGAAACGGCGACGTTTGAATGTTCGAACGAAAAGGTAAATCAACTGTTCCGCAATATTCAATGGGGCTTTCGCGGTAACTATCTGGAAGTTCCAACGGATTGCCCGCAGCGCGACGAACGGCTTGGCTGGACCGGGGATGCACAGATGTTTATCCGCTCTGCTTCATATCTGGCGGATATCCGTCCATTTTTTAAAAAATGGCTGATTGATCTGCATGATGCACAACATGAAACCGGCGGTTATCCGGATATGGCGCCGTTTATGGGACGAATGAATTATGCGAGTGCCGCGTGGAGCGACGCCGGAATTATCTGTCCATATGTTTTATGGCAGGCGTATGGCGATTTAGAATTTATTCGTCCGTGGTGGCCGCAGATGAAAAAATTCATGCAGCTGATCTGTTCCGAAAATAATTCGCATAACGGGACCGATGCGGTTTCTTACGGCGACTGGCTGCACTTTAATTCAGAAACGCCGGTGCGGTTGATCGGTCTGGCTTATCGCGCATACGATGCACAGTTGATGCAAGAAATGGCCGGAGCGCTTGGCGCAAAAGATGATGCTGAAATTTTTTACGGCGAAGCAGAACAAAGCCGGTTGTTATTCCGCAACTGCTTTTTTGCCGGCAATGAAATTGCCGTTAAAACACAGACTGCCTGTTCGTTGGCGATTGCAATGGATTTGCTGGACGGTGAAGATTTAGAAAAAACGAAAGAATGTTTGATTCGGTTGCTCGAAGATCATGATGGATATTTAACCACCGGATTTGTCGGTACGGCATATCTCTGTCCGGCGCTCACAAAATCTGGTCGGCATGATTTAGCCGTTCAACTGCTGCTGAACGAAGGATATCCGTCATGGCTGTATGAAGTGAATAACGGAGCGACAACCATTTGGGAACGGTGGAACAGCTGGACAAAAGAAAACGGATTCGGGGATGTTGGAATGAACTCATTCAACCATTATGCATTTGGTGCCGTTTGCGAATGGATGTTTGAATCGCTCGCCGGGATCCGTCCGGCAGCTCCGGGATTTAAGAGGATTACAATTGCACCCGGATTTACAGACCGGTTGGATTTTGTGCGTGCATCCTATAATTCTGTCGCCGGAAAAATTTCTGTTGAATGGGAGAAAACCGCCGGCGGTTTTATGCTTAAACTTGTGACTCCGGCGGAGGCGGACGTGAAACTTCCCGGCGGACAGGAACGTGTTGGCGCCGGGGAATGGAGCTGGGAAGTTAAAGAGAAGTCATGATGAAAAAACATCAAGTTCATAACCCGTTGCCGGAAGATCATGTCCCTTTTAAAATCAGGATCGGCTGGGGATTCGGCGGTGTGGCGGACAATTATATTATTAACTCACTTAATTCGCTGGGTTTATTGCTCTATGTTGATTTTTTTAAAATGAATCCGGTACTCGCCGGAGTGGCGATGTTTATTCCGCGGCTGTTCGATGCGTTGACGGATCCGGTTGTTGGAAATATTTCTGATAACACCCGCAGCCGGTGGGGACGCCGGCGGCCGTATATGGTATTCGGTGCAATTCTGTCGGCGCTTATTCTGCCATTCATCTGGATGCCGCCGTTTTCCGGCAGTGCCGGAAATGTGTGGTATTTGAACGGTCCGTTTTTCTGGCTGACGGTAATCGGATGTATTTATGCACTGACCTATACATTTTATGTTGTTCCGTATACAGCACTTGGTTATGAGTTGACGAACGATTATGACGAACGCACACGTGTGCTGGCGTGGCGCATGTATATCGGGCTTGCCGCGAGCATGACGGTTCCATGGCTGTACCGGCTTTGCAAGCTGGATGTTTTTTCGAATGAAATTATCGGCGCGCGCTGGGTCAGTGTCGGCGTCGGTGTGATCGTTATTATCACCGGACTTCTGCCGGTTCTTGCGTGCAAAGAACGGGATGATGTGAAAAAGCAGGAGACACTAAACATTGTCACCGCGCTGAAATATACGCTGACAAACCGGCCGTTCCTGATTCTGCTGATTGCATACCTGATTGTAATTATCGGATTGTTTTCTGCTGGAAATCTCGGATTTTTCATCAACATTTATTATGTGTGTTCCGGCGATAAAGTATTTGCCGGAAAACTCGGTGGAATCACCGGAACTGTCGGTGCGGTTGTTTCTTATCTAAGCATGTTCGTTGTCACGGCGGTGTCGGTGCGGTTCAGCAAGAAAAGCGGGATGATTCTCGGACTGATCTTGGCACTTGCCGGCGTGATCGGATCGTGGTGGGTGCTTGATCCACGCTGGCCGTATGCGCAATTAATCACCACCGTAATTTCAATGCTCGGGCTACAGGGCTGCTGGCTGATGGTCAGTTCAATGGTCGCCGATATTTGCGATGAAGATGAGCTGAAAACAGGATTGCGGCGGGAAGGAATGTTCGGCGCAGTGAACGGCTTTGTTTTAAAAGCGGCGCTGGCGTTAACGTCGTTAATTGGCGGCTGGCTGCTGGCCTGTTCCGGATTTGATCCGGACGGCGCAAATTCCGGCGGTATTTCCATTGATACTGCGCTCATGATGAAAAACCTGATTGTCGGGTTTCAGGCGGTTTCACTGCTGATCGCAATTATCATTTTTATTTTTTACCCGATTTCACGCCAGCGCGCCGAAAAAACGCGCCGGATTCTTGATGAAAGGAAACAGAATGAATATCTGTCCGAATAAAGGAATGTTAATTGCCGCCGGAATGGCATCCATTTCCGGCGCGACAGCTGCAGCGCAGACGCGCCCGAACTTCGTACTCATACTGACGGACGATCAATCGTGCCATCTCGGCATGCTCGGCACACCGGGGATTCAGACACCGAATATTGATGCACTGGTAAATCACGGTGTGTTTTTTACAAAGGCTTATTCTGCCGCAGCGTCCTGTTCGCCGTGTCGCGGCGCGATCCTCACCGGAATGTATCCGCATTCAAACGGACACTGGCGGAATGCTGTTGCGCCGGAACTTGCAGATGCTGACGTCGAGTTTTCGCGTGCTTCAAAAATTTTCGATCAGGTCGGTGTTCATGAAGATCTTCCGACGCTGATCGAACTTCTGGATCAAAACGGATATATTACCGGCATTACGGATAAATTTCATTTGAGTCCGCCGTGGAAGTATCCGTTTACATATCGTTTTCCGGTCGGATTCAGCCCGCAAGAGCACGCGCGCGTGGCAATGGAATTTATTAATAAACTGGATGACCGCCCGTTCTTTCTGATGGCCAACATCCGCAACACGCACCGTCCGTACCGGCTGCACATAAAACATTCCGGACTTCCCGAAGTTTCACCGGCCGATGTTGTTATTCCGCCGAACTGGCCGGATACAGAAATTATGCGTGAGGATTATGCGGAATATCTGAGCACAGTTGAGCATTGCGATGCCATTATCGGCGCGATTCTTCAGTCGCTGGAAAAAACGGGCAAAGCAGGGCATACTGTGATCATTTACAGCAGCGATCAGGGGTTCGGTTATCACCGCGCAAAAGCAACCATGTACGACTGGGGGATTCATGTCCCGCTTTCATTCACCGGCCCCGGCATTGTCTCCGGTGTGCAGAACACTGTACCGGTCAGTCATATTGATATTGTACCGACGATGCTGGATTTTGCCGGAATTCGCACTCCGAAAACAGTACAGGGGCTTTCTCTGCGCGGGATTCTTTCCGGCGCTTCGACAGAACTTGCGCGTAACTATGTGGCATCCGAGCATAATGCGCATGGACCGGCACCCAGTGAGTATTACCCGATCAGGACAATTACCGACGGCCGTTTCCGCTACATTCGCAACCTGCGTCATGAAATAGTTCCTGATTATCCGATTGACCGGTTTGAAATGGATGAAGAGTTTAAAAAAATTCCTAAAATGATTCCGTGGCTGCCCTGGGATTGTGTTCCCGGTGAACCGTGGGGAAACCGCGCTTTTGGTGAGATTATCAAACACAAAAAACAGTATCCTGAACTTCATGAATTACTGAACTCGACGTTTTTTCGACCGGAAGAGGAATTGTACGACCTCGAAAACGATCCGTATGAAATGCATAATTTAGCAGGGAATCCTGAACATCGCGAAACGCTTCGGCGAATGCGCAATGCTCTAAGCGACTGGATGCA
The DNA here is from genome assembly GCA_041656295.1 of Kiritimatiellales bacterium. Lineage (NCBI taxonomy): Bacteria > Pseudomonadati > Kiritimatiellota > Kiritimatiellia > Kiritimatiellales > Kiritimatiellales bacterium. Next base: position 100,410 of record JBBADV010000006.1, read on the forward strand.
CCGTACCGGCGATGATGGCGATCCGCGGAAACATCCTCGCCGCTCATAACGGTCAAAAATAAGGAGAAAAAAATGAAAAGACATGTCATCGAAGGATTATTTGCTGCCGGAATTTTTTCTATGGCCGGCGGTGCGGTTTCCGCGCAGGAGAAAAAACCGAATATCATTGTAATTTTTACGGATGATCAGGGCTGGGCTGATCTCGGCATTCATGGTGCGGTGGATGATATCCGGACGCCGCATCTGGATCAGCTGGCGCGCGATGGCGCGCTTTGCACCAGCGGATATGTAACGGCGCCGCAATGTGCCCCGTCGCGCGCCGGCCTCATGACCGGAAAATATCAGCAGCGGTTCGGTTTTGATCATATTCCTGATGGACCGTTGCGGCTGGAGGAAATCACCGTGGCTGAACGTTTGAACGATGCCGGGTATACAACCGGCATGGTTGGCAAATGGCACCTGGAACCGAATCACACCTGTGTAACCTGGGGGCGTGAAGTCTGCCCGGATAAAGTAGACGGCAACAAAGTTATTCCACCGGGTGAGCTGGTGATGAAGTATTTTCCGGAGCATCAGGGCTTTGATGAATATTTTAAAGGCGAGATTCAGCGCTACTGGATTAATTACGGACTGGACGGAAAAAACCGGGCGCGCAACGGAGAGTGGATTACCATTCCGGAATTCCGCATAGACACGCAGACAAAAGCGGCGCTGTCTTTTATTGACCGGAATAAATCAAAACCGTTTTTTCTTTATCTCGCGTACTTTGCGCCGCACGTTCCGCTGGAAGCATCCAAGAAATATCTGGACCGGTTTCCCGGCGAAATGCCGGAACGCCGGCGTTATGCATTGGCCATGATGTCGGCGGTGGATGACGGCGTCGGCGAAATCCGCAAAAAACTGACCGATTACAGGATCGACCGGAACACGCTGATCTTTTACATCGCGGATAACGGCGCGCCGTTAAAAATTGATATGGAAGATCTGCCGGTGTCTGTGCCGCACGGTGCCTGGGACGGTTCAATGAATGTTCCGTGGGTCGGCGAAAAAGGAATGCTGATGGAGGGCGGAATCCGTGTGCCGTATATTGTCACCTGGCCGGAAAAAATTCCTGTCGGCACAGTAATCAGCGACCCGGTGATTTCCCTGGATATGGCAGCAACAGCTGTTGCCGCTGCCGGATTACCGCCGGTGGAAGAGTTCGATGGAATTGATCTGATTCCGCATCTGCGCGCCGGTGCGGTGCCGGAACGTGATCTATGCTGGCGGTTCTGGCAGCAGAGTGCCATCCGGCGAGGAAAATGGAAATATCTCCGGCTGACGGACGGGCGCGAATTTCTTTATGATATGGACAACGATGTTCACGAAAAAGAAAACCTGGTTTCGCAATATCCTGAAAAAGCGGGACAGCTTCGCGCTGCATGGCTGAACTGGGCGCAGGGAATGCGGCCCGCCGGATTTCCTGCTGGAAAAATGAACGATCAGGAAGTTCTCTGGTACAACCATTATTTAAATCTCAAAAAGGATGTTCAGTAATGACTTCACGCGAACGCATTGAGCGGGCAATCCGGTTTGAAACACCGGACCGGCTGCCGTTCAATTTCTGGATGGATCGCCGGAGAATGAATGAGCTGAATTCCAAATACGGCGAAGATTTCCGGGTTACCCGTTTCGACGCAGATGTTGTTGAGGCAATGTGCATGATCCCGTTTCCGACCGGACGGTTTGAAGAAAAGGCGGGATCGGCCTGGATGGTTGAACCGCTGTTCCGTGACTGGAATGAAACACTGCAGATCAGGCTGCCGGATCCTGAGGATACGAAGCTGACCGCACCGGCGGAAGCTGTATTAAAAAAATATCCGGATAAAGCGGTGATTGCTGATCTGCCGAATGTTTTGACGCATGTAGAAATGATGATGTCGCAGGCGGATTTTTATATGGACCTGATGGATGAACCGGAGTTGATTTCTGCATTCTTTCATCGCATGTCCGATGTGATGGCGGCAGTGGCAGAACGGTTATGCAAACTTGATATTACAGCGCTCTATGTGATGGACGATGTCGCGGCGAACAGCGGCCTGCTGATATCGCCGGCACAACTCCGCGAGTATATTCTGCCGCATTGGAAAAAAGTGATTGACGTTGCACACACATACAATAAGCCCGTTTTTTTTCACACAGATGGAAAAATAACGGAATTATATGATTTATTCGCCGATGAGTTGAACATCAGAATGCTGAATCCGGTTCAACCGGATTTGCAGGATGTCGGCAGTTTTTCCAGAACATATAAAGGACGCACCGGGATTTACGGCGGACTTTATACCGGACGGATTCACATGATGTCGCCGGTCGAAATTCGCGATCATGTGTTTGATTTGTTTGAGAAAGCCGGGCAGGGCGGCGGGCTGATTGTTTCGTCGCATGACCTGGATATATCCACAACCGAAGAGCAGTTGACTGTGCTGGTTGACGCAATTAAGGAGTGCAGATACGAATGAAAAAAACAGTTTTTACCGCAGTATTAATCTGCGCCGGAATTGCCGGCGCCAAAGGAACGGTCGATACAAACCTGACCTCGTTTTCCTTCTCTGCACAGCCGGCGGTGTCCCGCTGGTACAACGATTATCTGTCCAGATTTTTCACCGGGCGCGTGACGGAAAATGCAACATATTCGATGGAATATAAAGCCATTGCGGATGTATGGCTGAGCGGTGCTTTCTGGGACCGGCAACCGGTTCAGCTTTCCACCCGAAACCGTCTGCTGAACACGCCGATAAACAGCGAAGGGTTTATCTCTGCGCAGCAGCATCCGGCCAATTCACTGGACATCGGCTGGCCTTTTCCTGTCTGGCCGCAGGTGCCGGGCGGGCACAAAGGAATTTCTGCCGGCTGGCATTTTTATGATGAGCCGTGGCCGTGGGAACTGGTTATCAAAAATGTCCGCAATCATCCGAAGATGTATCCGGATGTTATGGGCGCTGCTGCCGCAAAGGCGTGGACGCTGGATCAGATGACCGATGGCGGGCTGATTCCCGCCCGGCGAGTCTGGAAACTTGACGCTGCCGGGACACATCCATCGCTCACGTCTCCGGCAGGCACAACGCTGGATGCATATAACTGCCCGTATATTCAAATCCGCTGGAGCAGTTCCGGTGCAATTGATGGCGAATATACGCCGTACATGGAATGGCTTGGCGGGGGCGAATCGAACTGGAGCGAAACGCGCCGGATGTATTTCTATCCCGAAAAAACACCGCTCAGCGAATCCACCGGCGGACTGTTCCATTCCAGTCTGCCGCTTTACCGGCATCCTGAATGGACCGGAAGAATTGAACGTATCCGGTTTACGTTTCCGACGGACGGAACGGCACGAACATTTTTTATTCATTCCATTTTTTCGCATTGGGACACCCGTCATCTGGTGAATAATGCCATCTATATTAAAGCGGCGAATGAATATTTCCGCTGGACCGGCGATTACGGTTTTCTCCGGCAGATCATGCCGCGTCTGCGGACAGCGCTCCGGTATATGATGGATGAGGGACATGCATTGGAATTAGATAACATTCGCTGCACCTGGCCGGGACACGACGGACGTCCGGGATATGATGTGGATGCGAACGGTAAAAAGACCTTTCGTATCGGTCACGGCAAAGGCGGAAATTACTGGGATCTTCTGCCGATGGGCTGGGATGATATGTATACAACGACGCATTATTACGCGTCGCTGCTGGTCATGGCACAGCTTGAAGAACTGGCGGCGGAGAATCCGGGCTGGGATGTGCCGGCAGGAGTTGCAAAATTTGATCCGGCTTTTCTTCGCGAACATGCAGCAAAAGTAAAAGAAAACACGAATAAAAAATTCTGGAATGATAAAGACAGGCGTTTCACCGGTTGTATTGATGCCGATGGTGTTGTGCGGGATTATGGTTTTACGTTCGTTAATCTTGAAGCGGTGTATTACGGCATTGCCAGTGGCGGGCATGCACGGGAAATTTTCAAATGGATTAACGGCGAACGGATCGTCCGTAACGATACGTCGCGCGGGAAAGATATTTATATCTTCCGGCTTGCGCCGCGTGCGACGACAAAACGTAATGTCGGATGGTACGGGCATTCATGGACAGGCCCGGAAACGCTTCCCTTTGGCGGACAGGTGCAGGACGGCGGTGCAGTACTTGGTTTTTCATTCTACGATGTGATGAGCCGTATCAAAATTCTTGGTGCGGATAATGCATGGAAACGGCTGATGGAAATTTATAACTGGGACGATGAGGTTCAAAAATACGGCGGCTACCGGAAATATTATGGCGATGGTAAAGGCGGGACAACACTTCAGGGCGGCGGCACCGCCGGCGGAATCGGAATTGATTTTGAGTTCACCGAAAGCAGCATGATTTCTGCCGTTATTCCGTTTGGTTTCATGGGCTTAAATCCGGATGGAAATGTGCTGAACATAATGCCGAACCTGCCGAAAGCCTGTCCGGAAATGACCGTGCGTAATCTGCGTTATCACGGTACGCCGCTCGATGTTACCGTTTCCGCACAGCGTGCAGAAATCCAGGTGAAATCCGCTCCACCGGCGGAGTTGAAAATCCGGTTTTCCGGCGGAGAGATTATTACAATCCGTGATGCCGGCAGATATCTGTTCGAAAGGGAGTTGAAGTGATAAAAACTAAACTGATTATGACTCTGAGTGCGGCGGCGCCGGTGTTGCTGGCGTCAGCGGCGCCGGTGCAGCGTCCGAATGTCATCTTTATTCTTTCTGATGATCACCGCGCTGATCTCATGGAATTTGCCGGGCATCCGCTGATCAAAACGCCGCATCTGAATTCCATGGCAGCCAAAGGAATTTATTTTCCGAATGCATTTGCAAACTCTCCGCTCTGCACACCGTCGCGGGCATCGTTCTTTTCCGGTAAATATTGCGAACGCACCGGCGCGCCGCGCATTGTAGAGTGTGCTTCCGGATTTCTGGAGCTGGAAAAAACGTTTCCGGAATATCTGCATGCCGCCGGTTATAAAACCGGATTCATTGGCAAGTGGCATCTGGGCGAAGGTAAGAAACCGAAGAAGGGATTTGATTACTGGGTCAGCTGGAACTGGGTCGGCGGAGATTTTGATTTTACTGTTTTTGCAAACGGCGTGCCGGTGAAAATTAACGGTTTTACCGATGACTGGACGTCACGGAAAGCCGCTGATTTTGTGCGGGAAAACGCCGGCAACAATCAGCCCTTTTTCCTTTATCTTGGATTGAAAGCGCCGCATCTGCCCTTTGCTTTTCCGGAACGGCTCAGCGGCGCATTTGACGGCATTGAAATTCCAAAGCCGGCAAGCTACGGCGAAGATTATGAGGTTACCGGAAAGCGCGGTCTCATCGGCACAGGAATCGGTGTTGAAACATTTGTCGGCGCGATCCCGAAATTTGGCAGCTGGGATAATTATTCAAAAAGTTACTATCGTGCAGCGCTGTCTATTGATGGTTCTGTCGGCAATGTTCTCGCCGCTGTCCGTGCCGCCGGAATAGAGGAGAATACAATTATTATTTATTCTTCAGATCATGGCTATCACATCGGAGAGCACGCGCTGACTGAAAAACATTATACATACCGGCATTCACTGCGGATTCCCATGGTGATGCAATATCCGGCGCTGATTCGCGGCGGGATAAAATCAGACGCGCTGGTGATGGGAATGGATATTGCACCAACTGTGCTGGAACTGTGCGGAGTTTCCGTTCCTGCGGATATGAATGGAAAAAGCTGGCTGCCGGTAGTGCAGAATAACGGCGCCGGCGGAGTTCATGAATATATCTACAGTGCACTGAATACGGCCGTAACAGAAGAACTGTTCCGTACAAACCTTTGTGTTGAGAATGATCGATATAAACTGATCTGGTTTCCGACACTTGATCATTATGAGCTGTTCGATACAAAAAATGATGTGGACGAAATGAACAATCTTGCGCGGAATGCGGCATACGCCGGCATTTTTGCTGAAATGAAACAGGCGCTCGAACAGAAAATTAAAGAAGCCGAGTGGGGACAGTCTGTTTCATCAGCATTGCCTGCCGGTGTTTATGTCCTCGGTCCGGTGATGACTGCGGATGACGCTTCTGTGCGAAAGAGTATTTTTTCCTCTTCTGCGATTAATTACGATGATCCAATAAATGTTAATGGCCGGACGTATAATTGGAAATATATTAACAAATCAAATGTGGTGAATCTCACCGGACATTTTGAAAACAGAAAAGGCGCGCGCGGTTACATCGCATTTCCCGTTGAAAATCTCCAGCATTCAACAGGATTTCTGCGTCTTGCAATGAATGATAATAAGATTCCTTCCGCCGGCCTGTGGAACGGACGGGTAATTTATGTAAACAGAATCGGCGCGCAGCCGTTCAACTATGAACACAGCGGACTGCCGTGGTTTTTTGAATACTCTCCGCCGTTGCGACCGGGGCGGAACGATGTGGTTCTCGGGTTTATTGCGCAGGGCGAAGATGTGCCGCTGGTGTTCCCGCTGGCAGCATTGCGATTTGAAGGGAAGCTGGCGTTTCCGGTAAAATAATTTTTTATCGCGAATAAACATGAAAACAGGAGGAATAATAATGAAACGAAGAGATTTTATCGGAACTGCCGGCGCGGCAGCAGCACTGCCGATTTTGTCGCGTTCTGCCGGGAGGAAAGCCGTCCGCCGGCCGAATATTCTGTTTGTTTTTGCCGATCAGCTCCGCTCGATGGAACTCGGGTGTTATGGCGGGAAACAGGTGCGTACACCGAATATCGACCGGTTGGCAAAAGAAGGTGTCCGCTTTTCGCACGCGATCAGCACTTATCCGGTCTGTTCGCCGTTTCGCGGAATGCTGATGACCGGAAATTTTCCAATGAAAAACGGTATGGTCATGAATGATCATTTTATGAGAAATCCGTCGCCGTATTTCGCCGAAGTGTGCCGGGCGAACGGTTATCAGACCGGTTATATCGGCAAGTGGCATATCGACGGTCGCGGCCGGCAGGCGCATATTCCGCCGGAACGGCGGCGCGGGTTTGATTTTTGGCGTACGCTGGAATGTACCCATGACTATTTCAATTCGAACTATTACTTTCAGGATGAGACAACCATGCGGAAATGGGAAGGATATGATGCAGTTTCGCAGACCGATTGCGCCTGCGAATTTATTCAGCAGAATGCCGGTGCGGATCCGTTCTGCCTGTTTCTTGCGTGGGGGCCGCCGCATGACCCGTATATTGCTCCTCCGGAATATATAAAACGCTTTCCCCGTGAACGGATCCAGCTGCGTAAGAATGTGGATGATTTTAATGCTGCTGAAAAAATGTGGAGTGAAAGCGATACATTGCTACCGGAAAGCTATCAGGCAACGCGGAACGCATTTATGACAAATCTTCGCGACAAGTCAAACGCAGCGATCAAAACATGGTATCAGGGCTATTATGCGTCGATTGAAGTGCTTGATGATTGTATGGGACGTCTGCTGGATACACTGCAGCAGACCGGCCTGCTGGATGATACAATTATTGTGTTCACATCGGACCACGGAGACATCCTCGGTTCGCACCGGCAATACGGGAAAACACTGCCGTATGAAGAGTCCATCCGTATTCCGTTTATCGTGCGTTATCCTGAAAAAATAAAACCGGCAACCCGGACGGATGCACTGCTGGCACCGGTGGATATGATGCCGACGCTGCTTTCACTGGCCGGACTTGACTGTCCGCCGGTCGATGGAAAAGATATCAGCAGAGCCATGCAGGGACGCGAGGAGGAGCTGCAGGATGCGGTTCTGATTATGCGAATGGTCTGGTTGAGTACGAACTGGATTACCAACGGCAGCGGCCCGTGGCGCGGTGTTCGCACAAAACAGTATACGTATGCCCGCCGTTCCGATACCGGCGCGCCGTGGATGCTTTTTGATAATGAAAAGGATCCGCAGCAGTTACAAAATCTGATTAATACTCCGGCATACGCCGGACTGGTAAAACAGCTCGATGCGAAAACGGATGAACTTTTGAAAGCAGCCGGCGACCCGGAAGACCCGGTAAAGATTGCAAACCTGATCTGGCAGGAGCGTGCTCAAATGAAAATGCCGATCAGCCGCGATGTGCTTTTCCCTGAGAAAATTCCGGCGGGCTCGGGATTCTATTCATAAGGATAACATTTACAATAAAGGAAAAAATCGATGTTTGATAAATTATTTATTAGTTTAGCTGGACTTCAGTTTGTTGCAGCGGGAGCGAAAGAACCGGCGGCTTTGCCGAATGTATTATTTATTCTGGCTGATGATTTAGGCTGGATGGACACAGCGGTATATGGCAGTACGTTTTATGAAACACCGAACATCAACCGGCTGGCAGAACAGGGAATGCTGTTTACACAGGCATATACCGCCAGTCCCCTCTGTTCACCGACGCGCGCCAGTATTTTGACTGGTCTTTATCCGGCTCGGCTCGGCTTGACTGCTCCGAACTGCCACATCGGCGAGCCTAACTTTATCTGCCATCTGCCGGCACAGGCGCCTGCAAACAGAAAAGTGCTTGTCCCCGTCACGGTGAATCGTCTGCACGAGAAATATTATACGCTGGCGGAGGCGTTCAGGGATGCCGGTTACCGGACGGCGCATTTCGGCAAGTGGCATTTGGGTGCGGAACCGTATTCGCCGCTGGAGCATGGATATGAGGTGGATATCCCGCATTGGCACGGGGCGGGACCGGCGGGCAGTTATATTGCGCCATGGAAATATCCGGGCAAATTAAACTTCACCGGCGCGCCCGGTGAAAATGTTGAAGACCGCATGGGCAGTGAAGCCGTTCGGTACATTCAACAGCACCGGAACGAACCCTGGTATTTGGCGTACTGGGCATTTTCTGTTCATTGGCCGATGGGGTCTGATGCCGGTCTGATTATGAAATACGAGGAAAAACTGAAGACGATGCCGGACAGCGCGCAAAACCATCCGGTCATGGGAGCCATGATTGAGGTGCTGGACCGGAACATCGGGCGGATGCTGGATGTGCTGGATGAAACCGGGCAAACGAAAAATACAATTGTCATTTTTACTTCGGATAACGGTGGTGCGCACTTCAGTGATGCCGTCACCCAAAAACCGTCAACGAGTAATGCGCCGTTGCGTGCCGGAAAAGCGACGGTTTATGAAGGCGGAATCCGTGTTCCGTTAATTATAAAATGGCCGGGACGCATTGATGCCGGAAAACAAAGTCCCGCGCCGGTTTGCAGTGTTGATTTTTATCCGACACTCATGGAACTCACCGGCGTTAAACCGGAGGAACCGGTAGTGTTTGACGGAGTCAGTTTTGCTTCCGTTTGTTATGGCGGCGCGCCGGCGGATCGTGAAATTTTCTGTCATTATCCGCATGATACGCCGCTCTCCGGCGGGATTCCATCCTCGTCTATCCGGGTTGGAAACTGGAAGCTGATTCGCAATTGTTGCGACAACTCTGATAATACCGACCGGTTTGAGCTGTATAATCTCGCCGATGATATCGGTGAACAGCATAATCGGTACGTGCAACATCCGGAAACTGCAGAAATGTTAGAAATTCGTCTTCAGCAGATTTTGGATGATACCGGTGCGATTATTCCTAAGTTGAATCCGGCATATGTTTCGCCGGGATCAACGAAAACCGCATGGCGGGATTCCCACAGCGTCTATTTTTATACCGGCCAGGACGGCATTGTTTTTCCGGCAGATGATCCGCGCATTCTTACGGTGGACGTACCGCATCAGCCGGGACCGTTCACCATTACGCTTCAGCTCCAGTCTGACCAGTCCTTTGCCGGACAGGTTGAACCGGTATGGGATACCGGCAGGCCTGCCAAAACCAGAGAGATTCTGCCGTTCCAATATACAACCGCCGGCAGTGTTCAAACACAGTCTGTTATCACTGCCTCCGCCGGTGAACTGTTCAGTTTATGGATTAATTGCGCGAACGCAACCGCGCCAGTCTATCTGAAGTCTGTTGTACTTCAATCGGGCGGTGAAGAAATCAGAAAATGGATTTTTACAAATTAAATAATAGAGCATTTTCCGTTTAATTTGCAGCACCGTGCGGATCAGATACCCTGTCTGCTCATTTCCCATGAAAAAGGCAGACAAGAGTGTCTGCCTCACATCCTATAGATTTAAGTGTTCATGTTATTGATCGAACCGCCATTCATTTACAGTTGTTTTTGCGCCGGTTAACCGGATGGAGTGAATGACGATCTGCTGATCTTTATACGGCATAATAAGCCGGAGGTGGGTAATCTGACTTCTCTTTTCCGGTAATGCTACCGTCAGAGTTTGTTTGCCGGGGTTGAATGAAAAATCAGATTTATTCCCCGTGATGAAATCGCGGTCACGTTGCACCCGCCAACTGACCATTCCTTCACCACCGGCTTCTGCGGTTAACTCAATTTCGATTGCCGCCGGAACCGGAACCGCCAGTTTTTGAGCTGTAATAAACGGCGGTTTTCCGGATGCGTCTGCAAAAACCCGGATTCCTTCCGGCATTTTTTTTATCAAACCGCTGCGTGCGATCCAGCCGTCGACGGAGTCACCCTGTGTTCCTGCCGCAGCGGTCGGCGTCGTCGGATCGCCGGATTTTTCTGCGGGTTTTTTCTGTGCCGGGGCCGGGGTTGCACCATAATAGGTGTCTTGAAAGTATTTGTCTGCTGCTACAAGGGTGTTCGGCAGTCCCGGAGGATTTTGCTGCCCGGCAAATGCCTCCAGTTTTTTCCGCAGCCGGGCCGCGATTTCAGGATGCTGATCCAGAACGTTTTCCGTTTCCGGTGCAGTGCCGACATTGTTGAAAAGCATCCATGAGTCCGGTGCGACAAACCACAGTTTCCAGCCATCTTCCAGAATAGCTGCCTGTGAACGCCAGCGCCAGTAGAGTGTTTCGTGCGGAACGCCGGTGCGTTCACCCGTCAGAAACGGAATCAGATTGACGCCGTCCATTTCTGCGGGAACCGGCTGTCCGGAAAGTGCAACGGCTGTTGCGGTTGCATCCATTGCGATCACCGGATTTGTGTATACAGTTCCAGCCGGAACGGTTCCCGGCCACGCCATGATGAACGGGGTGCGAATGCCGCCATCGGTAAGCATGCCTTTTTCACCAACATTCGGTGTGTTGATTGATCCGTTCCATGCGCCGGGACGCATTGGCGCGCCGTTATCTCCGATATAGAAAATAACCGTTTTTTCGGTCAGTCTTTTTTCTGCCAGAAACTGCCGGATGCGCCCAAGACCGTCGTCCACTGCGGCAATGGAGGCAAGTCCCATTCGGCGGGTTTCATCCGGAACATCCTGGAACCGGGCCATATATTTTTCAGGACGTTCGAGCGGAACGTGCGGCGCGAAATAGGCGAGGTAGAGAAAGAACGGTTTTTTATCGGAAACCCGGCGGGACATAAAAGAGATGGCGGCATCCGTTTGCACATCAATCCGGTAGCGGGGATCTTCGATTTTTTTCGGCGCATCGGACAGAAGTTTTCCGGCGAGATCGATGTTGGCCTCATAACTACGCATCGCGCCGTACCAGTATTCATCAAAACCGCGATTGCGTGGATTATATGCGCCGGCGGGCTGGACACCATCGCGATCTTTTCTGCTTTCGCGGGTCGGTTCCAAATGCCATTTGCCGACCATACCGGTGACGTAACCGGCGGCTTTCATCCGGTCAGCCACAGTTTTTTCGGAGAGCGGCAGCGGGCCGTCGTGGTTGGTTTCCATATCGAACCGTGTTTGATAACGTCCGGTGATGATTCCGGCGCGCGACGGAACGCATTGCGGAGCAGTGGTATATCCTTGTTGAAAGAGAACCCCGTCCTTCGCCAGTTGGTCAGCGAACGGCGTTTTTACATCGGTTTGACTGGATTGAATGCCGATATCCGCCCAGCCGTGGTCATCGGTATAAATAATGATGACATTCGGTTTTTCCAGCACTGCCGCCGCACCGGAAATTCCGCTGCTTAAAAACAGCGCGCCGGATATACTCTTAACGGTTTTTGTAATCTGTTGATTATAAAACATATTCTTCATACTTCTCTTTATTGATTATGTTTACTGTTCGTTAAATATCTATAAAAATAAAATCATTCTGTCTAGCGCACAAATTATGAAAATTAATGAATAAATTTTAATTAAAAAAACAGTTGCATAAAAGATAACGTTTACAGTATACATATATTAAAGAAGGGACGCACGTCAGGAAGTGTGTCCACTGCAGTTCAAAAATACTCAAAAGGAGAAAGCATGAAGAAGGCATGTATCATTGCAGCGCTGCTAAACGCCGGAATTGCGATGGCGGCATCAACCACGAATATATTCATCGGGCCCAACAGGACAATACAGACTCCCGCAGCTTGGAGCAGTGGCACGGCTCCGACCGACAGCTCAAATATTGATGACTGGTTGATCGGCGGGGTGACGGTTAATACTTCCGGTCCTTTAGTTAATAATGGAGCAACATTGTATGCTGATAAAATATGGATCACCGCCGCTGCAAACGGATTTAATACGGGCGGAACAGTTCTCGATGTCGCGTTTAGATCCGGCAATAACGGTATATCTGTGCAGTCTGGTTTTGATCTCGCGGCCGGCCTTACCAATACGGTATTTCTTGATGGAACAACCTGGCGCACAGAAGGCAGTAATCCGGTTATTTTTACACATAACGGAGATGGCTTATTAAAAATAAGCAACAACTGGTCAACGGCCGGCGTCTCGTTAGTGTACAAAGGATCGGCACTTAATAATGTGGAATTTGCCGGGGCTTCAACATATACCGGCGGAACGGTGCTGGATAATGTTTCAGCGTCGGTGACCGCCGGAAATGCGATCGGCGCAGGGACGGTTACGCTCACGAACGGCACAGTGCTGGATTTGCAGAACCGGGCAATGAATAATAAAATTATCGCTGCCGCCGGAAGCGATACAGAAGTGAAAACGATTAGTCAGAACAGGACAGGAGATATTGTTGTCGATGGAACGCTGACTCTTAATCAGACATCCGGATCCGGCCAGGCCGGCTGGAACGGCGCAATACAGATGAATTCCGGTTCACAGCTGGATATCCTGAATTCGGGGGGCGGTGGAAACACCTCAGTTAACGGTGCACTCACCGGAGACGGGACATTTCAGACATCTGTTCAGGCCTTGACGATTTTAAATGAAAACTTCGATGCCAGCGGGTTTACGGGCACAATTGTCAGCCGCGGTACGACGCAATATCGCGGCGGTAATCTCGGAACCGTCGGAATTACATTAAATAACGCTGCCAACTTCCGGGCATTTTTAATGACGTCTGATTCGGAAATTGCGGTATTAAACCGCTTTTCAGTTACCGGTAATTCCCGCCTCGCGGTAACCGCTACAAGCGGTCTTGCAGGAAACTCCACATTTTCATTACACGATGATATCGTGTTTAACGCAGATGCTGCATTAACGCTGGAAGCCGGCGGAAACGCAGATAATACGTCTGCTGCGAATGTGTTGAATATTTATGGCGTTATCCGTGAAGCTGAAGCGTCCGGAAAAACCGGGTCTGTCGCTATAGACAATCACTGGACAGTCAATTATTATTCGAATTCCATAGTAAAATTTCATGCCGCTAACACATATAGCGGGAAAACCGATATTGCGTTCGGCCGGCTGCAGCTGGTTGACGATGGCTCAATTGATCACACTGCAGAAATTTCATTGGCGGCGGATGGAGTTTTTGATGTCAGCACCCGTACCGGCGGATCCTATACATACGGCGGAATACTTTCCGGCGACGGGCTGGTTGTTGGCGGGATCACACTGAGCGGCCAGCTCAATCCCGGAACAAGTCCCGGCGAACTGACGTTTGATGGTGCATTGACGCTGGCGGGACCGTCCGTTACCACGCTGGAAATCGGAGATCTTCTTTCCGGAAATAATACGGACAGCCTGACATTTGAAAACGGCTCAACGCTCGTGTTTGATTTTACCGGCGCCACCGTTAATGAAAATGATGAATTTGAATTTTTCAAAAACTGGAACGCGCTGGTTAATAACGGGGTTGACATTCAGGTGCGCGGCCTGACCGGCCTTGACGTCGACAGCAGTACATTGTTCTCGGACGGAAAGATCACCGTTATGATTCCTGAACCGGCCACACTCGGCATGCTGCTCGCCGGCCTGCTGATGGCATTTTTTGTCCGGCAGAACAGAGATCCAAGGTAAGAACATTAACAGAGCGTCTCCCGCTGTACAGCGGGAGACGGCGATTGATTGAGGGTTCTATGAAAAATCTACCAGGACTGTTGGTTTTTTTCAGTGTGATGCTGTCAGGTGTAAATATTTTTTCCGGCGAAAAAATAATTTTTAAAGACACGTTCAATAGCGGCCTTAGCTATGCGACAAACGATCTGAATTATAACTGCGCAGTTCGGCAAAGCGAAGGTGCAGTAGTCTCAACATACACCGCCGGGAGTGCGAACCACGGACTGACGGATGACGAAAGAATGCTTATCGGCAATAACGCGACCCGGCTGAATACAAATCTCATCAGTTATATCTCCGGCGGCAATTTTACACTGTCGGTGGATGTTCAGCGGCATTCGACAGATAACGGCTGGGGGTCCGTTTTTATAACCAGCGGTGTGGAAGCAAACCGCGGATCCAGTGTTTTCGGATTTCACCGGTTTAATAATGGAACGATCGCCGTTTATTCCGGTGACAGGACGCAAACGGCTCAGACATATCAGCCGGCAGATCTTCAGGCGAAATATCCGGCGTATGGCGCAAATAAAAGTCATACGCTGAAGCTTGTTTCAACCGCCGGTAACGATGGACTGTGCCAGACGGAGTTTTTTATTGATACTGAGAGTATCGGTACATTCTCCTATCGTTTTCCGGGAACTACAGAACGGATTATTCAAATGCACACTTCCGCCGGAACGATAAGGTTCTATCTCGATGATTTGACCGTGAGCGTGCCGGATCTGAGAACGCTGGGGCTTTATATCATTCACCAATGAACTTCATGTTGAAATCAGCTTCGGCAGAACGGCTGAATACAGTACGGAAGAATCAGAAACAACTGGAAAAGCTGCTTATGAAAAAAACAGATAAAATGAAATTTATGCTGGCAGGCTGCATTCTGTTTACAGTTGCAGGCTTTGCCGGAGAACAAATTATTTTCAAAGATACCTTTGAGTCCGGGCTGAAATTTACTTCAACAAAGAATCTGAATCAAAACTATACTGAACGGCAGCGTGAAGGACAGATTACCGCAACCTATATTCCCGGAAGTCCCGGGCATGAGCTTTCGGATGATGGAAGACTTATCATTGGAAACGGGGCGACCCGGCTGAATACAAATCTTATCAGCTGGATTTCCAGCGGTAATTTTACACTGTCGGTTGAAACACAGCGGATTTCTGCAGAAAACGGTTGGGGATCTGTTTTCATGACCAGCAGTGCGGAGGCCAAGCGCAATGCCAGTGTTTTCGGATTTCACCGGTTCAATAATGGAATGATTGCCGTTTATTCCGGTGACAGGACGCAAACGTCTCAGACATATCAGCCGGCAGACCTTCAGGCGAAATATCCGGCATATGGTGCAAATAAAAGCCACACGCTGAAACTTGTTTCAACCGCCGGTGACAATGGACTGTGCCAGATGGAGTTTTTTATCGATAATAAGAGTATCGATACATTTTTCTATCGTTTCCCGGGAACAAAAGAACGGATTATTCAGATGCAGACATTCGGTACATCAATGCAATTCTGTCTTGATAATTTAATGATTACGGTGCCGTAAAAATGAATTTTTTTCTGAAATCAATTCCCGTTGCCGTCGCCGGCGGGAGTATCGCATGGTCGGCGGCAGAGCAGCCGAACATCATTATTATTTTTACGGATGATCACGGCTTTACCGATCTGGGCGTGCATGGAGTGGATCCGAATGTCAGAACGCCGGTACTGGATTCTCTGGCGAACGGCGGCGCGCTGATGCGGAACGGATATTGTACTGCGCCGCAGTGTGTGCCGTCGCGAGCGGGGCTGATGTCCGGGCGCATTCAGAATACTTTTGGAACTCGCGATAATGGAATCATTTCTCGCGCCGGCGCTGTCCCGCTGGATGTGCCGACACTGGCGGAACGCCTTAAGACCCTCGGTTACCGCACCGGTATGGTCGGGAAATGGCATTTAAATCCGCTGCCTGAAGCAGGGATTCCTGCTGTTTCCTACCAACCGGCACAACGGGGGTTTGATGAATACTGGAACGGTGCAAACACAAAATATCAGGCAAATTTTGATCTGAACGGAAACACAGTTCATCCGCCGCAAACGATCACTGACGGGCGCAATCGCGTAGTCGTTCAGGGGGAAGCGGCGCAGGCGTTTATTCAGCGGAATCATGCCGAGCCGTTTTTCCTGTATCTCGCACTGTATGGCCCGCACTGGCCGCGTATTTCAGCGGACGATCCCTATTACCAAAATTTTCCGGTGCTGGATTATCCGAACTACAGTCCAGAGATGGATGATATTCGCCGGTTCGGACTCGCACTGGTTCATGCAATCGACGATGCCGTCGGTGGTGTAATGCTGAAACTGCGCGATCTCGGTCTGGAGGAAAACACGTTGATCCTGTTCTCCGGAGACAACGGCGCACCGCCGAAATTCTGGAACGCCGTCGGCGGTGCTGTGACATTGGAAAGCTGGACCGGCTCGGAAAATGTGCCGCTGCGCGGCGAAAAAGGGTCACTGTGGGAAGGCGGTATCAAGGTTCCAATGTTTGCATATTGGAAAAACCGGATTCCGGCAGGACAGGTGATTGAAGAGCCGGTCAGTACACTCGATTTTGCGGCGACCGTCATCAATCTGGCCGGAACCGGAATTCCGCCGGAGTTTGACGGCGCAGATATTCTACCGCATCTGACCGGTGCGGCGGATTCCATCCAGCGCGCCACACCGCTGTTCTGGGACTGGGGACAGGAGATCGCTATGCGCAAAGACGACTGGAAAATCCACCGTATCGGCGCACGCAAAAGTCTCTTTAATCTGGCGGAGGATCCGCTGGAGCTTTACGATTTAAAATATCAGCATCCGGAAAAATTTCAGGAAATGGAAGCAGATCTGATGGCGTGGTATAATGCGTTACCGCCGGCGGGGCGCTCGCCGCTGATTGAAAAGGGCGACAATCTGTATGTAACCGGCGCGCCGGACGGTACGCCGCCGGATGAACGGTTTCTGATTCCGTATACAAATGCTGCGCCGGCGGCTTATCCGGCGCCGCTGCTCTCACCGGACGCGCCGCCGGATGAAAAACCGCCGGAACCGTCCGTCCGGTTCGAGTTTGATTCCGCTGGAGATTTTGAAGGCTGGATTCCTGTGAATGACGGTTTTCTTGATCACGCGGAAGTGAGCGGCGGCATACTCTCCGGCAGAATGAAATCCAATCAGGGAAAGCTGGAACTGCGGCAGGTTAGATTCAGCGCAGATCGTTTTTTCGCGGTGGATGTTCGTATTAAATCCCCCGCCGGTTCCGCTTTAACATTCCGCTGGGGACATACCGGTGACGATACTTTTCATCAGTCCCGGACGTTGTCGATTTCTTATTCTTCCGGGGAATGGCAGACGGTACGGATTCCATTGCAGGGACATTCTGAGTGGGACGGGAAAACAGTTACCCGGCTGCGGCTGAATCCGGTGAATAAAGAAGCGGATTTTGAAATCGACTGGATTCGCGCGCAGAGTCATCCGTCCGGATTCCTTTTCCGGGTCGGCGCAAAAGAACAATGAGCCCCTGTAAAAATAATCGCGATAGCGGAGAGTCAAAAGCTGCCGGATGCCGCAGGAATTTGTAGGGAAAGCGGTGGCAGAGCAGCCGCTTTCCGGCGTTCATCCGTAAACACAGAAAGAAGAAGAATGAAACAATCAATTTCACTTGCGGCAATTCCGGCGCTGGCGGCTGCTGTGAGTCAGAGCAAACCGTTGAATATCATCGTGATTCTCGCCGATGACTTCGGCTGGAGTGATACAACACTTTATGGAACCACGGATTTTTTTGAAACACCGAACATCGAACGGCTGGCCGCGCGCGGCATGACGTTCACACACGCATATTCCGCCAGTCCGCTCTGTTCGCCGACGCGCGCCAGCATTTTGACTGGACAGACACCGGCGCGTAACGGGTCCACCGCGCCGAATCATCATCTGCCGGAAATCCGGTTGGAACCGGAAGTCGCAGTGAAAGGGCCGGCCGGTGATAAAGCAAGACAATGTGTAACGGTTACACGGCTTGATACAGCATTTCCAACGCTGGGAAAATTAATTAAAGCAAAAGGATATCGTACCGCACATTTCGGAAAATGGCATCTTGGCGCAGAACCGTACAGTCCTTTGCAGCACGGGTTTGATGTCGATATTCCACACTGGCCCGGCCCGGGGCCTGCCGGCAGTTTTATTGCGCCATGGAAATTTCCGGCGTTTAAAGAAAAGAAAGCCGGCGAACATATTGAAGACCGCATGGCCGCCGAAGCCGTGGCATGGATACGCTCTGTCGCATCCCGTCCGTTTTATATGAACTACTGGCAGTTTTCAGTGCATGCGCCGTTCGATGCCAAAGATGAACTGATTGAAAAATACCGGCATAAGATCGACCGGAATAATCCGCAGAATTCGCCGACGTATGCGGCGATGGTACATTCGCTGGACGATGCTGTCGGCTCGTTGCTGGATGAAGTGGATCGACTGGGCATTGCTGATCGTACAATCATAATTTTTTATTCGGACAACGGCGGAAATATGTATAACGGTATCGAAGAAACGGATTCAGATAGAAAACCGTTTGTTGCAACACCGACAAGCAATGCACCGCTGCGCGGCGGCAAAGCAACAATCTTTGAAGGCGGTATCCGTGTGCCGTGCGTGGTGGTCTGGCCTGGAGTGACAGCACCCGGCAGCCGCTGTGATGCACGCATTCAATCCACGGATTTATATCCGTTCATTCTCAATGCGCTCGGGATTTCTTTGCCGAAAAATTATTCTGTTGACGGTGTCGATTTTTCTCCGGCACTGCGCGGAGAAGCATTTGACCGCGGTCCGATGTTTACGTTTTTCCCGCACACTCCTGCCGTCCCTGACTGGCTCCCCCCGTCGGTGGCCGTTCATGCCGGCGACTGGAAGCTGATCCGGCTCTTCCATCAGGGGAAAAACGGTGTGCACGATTATCTTCTTTTCAATCTCGCGGATGATATCGGCGAAAAAAACAACCTTGCGACGGCGATGCCGGAAAAGGTTCACGAACTGGATAAGCGGATCACTGATTATCTTGCCGCCGCCGGTGCAGTGGTCCCTCTACCGAACCCGGACTTTGATCCGTCGAAATATCGACCGCAGGACATCGGTGTGCAGAAAGGCGGATTGAAACTGGTCAAAAAAATTGTGCGGACAGGAACAGCGGTTATGCCGCCGGAAAAAGTCCAGACATTCATTAACGGATGGGAAGCCCGTCCCGGCGATACGTTGCAGCTTGCCATGGAAGATGGCGCTTTAGCTGTTTATTCAACCGGCGGTGATCCCTGGGTTAAAACGGTCGATATTCCGAATATACCGGGGCCGTTTGTACTGGAAATGGAAATCTGTCCGGCGGCCTCCGGTACTCTCCAGGTTTTCGCCGCATGGAATGGGCGGGCGTTTGAAAGAGGCAGTGGAATTGATTATAAAGTGTCATCGGCAGGGAAATGGGTTACGATTATTCGGGACGTTCCGTCGGGCGGAGTTCTTACTGCATTAAGAATTGATCCTCCCGGCACTGCCGGAAAGTCGTTACTTCGGAACATCCGGCTGAAAAACAGTTCCGGAAAAATATTGAAAGAGTGGTTTGTTTTAAAAAAATAAAATAATGAAAAATAAATTCTCCGGCGTTTGGATTTGTATGATGTGGTCCGTTTTTTTCTCCGGTGCTGCAATCGGCGCGGAGTGGGTTTATCTGGATAACGGCACCGTGCGGATTGGCGTGGATAAAGCGCGCGGTGCGTGCATCGGATTTTTTGGTGAAAGTTCTACCCGCCGGAATTTATTGAATCATTACGATGAAGGACGCTTTATTCAGCAATCGTATTACGGCGATCCGGACGGCTCCGACTGGAACGGGAAACCGTGGGTCTACAATCCGATTCAAGGCGGGAACTGGCAGGGGCAACACTCCAAAGTAACTGCTTTTGAAAAAACAGCCGAGAAAATTTATGCGAAAGTGCTTCCCTGCAACTGGGCCGGTGGAGAATTGTGTCCGGAAACCATGATGGAAATGACAATTTCCCTGACCGGCGCGGTTGCACATATCCGTTTTGAAATGAACTATTCCGGTGAAACACAGACTAGGGCTAAGCACCAGGAAATGCCGGCGGTTTTTACGGATGCGGTGTTGTCAAATCTGGTTTATACCACAGACAGAGTGTTGACCCGCCGTGTTCCGGGCTGGCTGAATGAACGTGGAAATGCGCCGGAATGCTGGCTTGCATGGCTGGATCATTCCGATTGGGGCATTGGAATTTATGCGCCCGGTACGCCGGATTTTACCTGTTACCGGTTTTCCGCCGGTGCGGCGGCGCCGGTCGCGGCATCCTGTTCATATGCTGCACCGGTACGAACCTTCGCACTGATAAACGGATTGAATGTTACATATGATGTTTTCCTGACAATCGGAACACTGCAGGAAATTCAGACGCAGTTTACTGAAATCGCAGAAAAAGAATGAACTCAAGAGAACGGGTTTTAACGGCGTTGCATCATGCAGCGCCGGATCGGGTACCGGTTAATTATATGGCAAACTCTGGAATTGACCGGCGGTTGAAAAACCATTTCGACCTTGCACCGGACGATCATACCGGTTTGCGAAAAGCATTGAATATCGATTTTTTTCATTCATTTCCGCTTTATATCGGACCAGCGGTTCATCCGCCGGTTGACGGGTTGAATGTTGATGAGTGGGGCGTGAGAACCCGCTGGGTTGAGCACGGCAGCGGCGGATACTGGGACTTTTGCGATTTCCCGTTGAAGGATGCAGAAGGAGAGGAGCTGTCTCTGCATAAACTTCCGGATCCGGACACTTACGATTATGACGCAGTTGTGTATCAGTTTGAAGCTGAAAAAAATCTGTGCCGGCTTACCGGACATGCCGGTGTTGGGGACATCATCAATCATACCGGACGGTTGCGCGGGATGGAACAGGTGCTTTGCGATATTGCGTTACAGGACGAAGCATACTTTGCGTTAGTTGACCGGTATGTTGAACAGCAGCTGACAGTCTATGAACGGCTGTTTTCAAAGGCCAAAGGGCAGATTGACCTGTTTTGGATGGGAGAAGACCTTGGAACGCAGATTGCACCGATTATCAGTCCGGTGATGTATCAGGAACTGATTAAGCCGCATCACAAAAAATATGCTGATCTGGCCGCGACGTTTAATATTCCGGTCATGATTCACAGTTGCGGATCCAGCAGCTGGGCGTTTAACGATTTTATTGAACTGGGAATTTCGGCGGTTGATACGCTTCAGCCGGAAGCAGTCAATATGTCGCCGGAATATTTGAAAAAAACATTTGGTAACCGGCTGGCATTCCACGGATGTATTTCCACGGCGGGCGTGCTGGCCGGCGGAACCGTTGAAGACGTGATTGAGTGCTGCAGGAATACATTGGATGTCATGATGCCCGGCGGCGGTTACTGTTTTGCGCCGACGCATATGATTCAGGACAATTCGCCGGTGGAAAATGTGCTGGCGATGTATAAAACCGCCAACGAATACGGAGTCTATAAATCATGACATCGCAGGAACGTATTGACGCAGTGTTCCATGAAAGTCCTGATGGAATCCGGCAGGTATACATGTTTATGTAAAGAGGGCTTTCTGTGAAAAAACGTTTCAGGATATTTTGTGCGTTCTGCGGATTGATTCTGTATGCCGGAGCCTGTTTTCCGGTGGATTGGAAATATCTGGATAACGGCACCGTGCGGATTGGTGTAGACCGGTCACGCGGTGCGTGCATCGGTTATTTTGCGGAAAGCAGCACCGGAAGAAATCTGCTTAATCACTACGACGAAGGCCGCTTCATTCAGCAGTCCTACTACGGTGCGCCGGACGGTTCGGTTTTTATGAACATGCCATGGACATACAATCCCGTACAGGGCGGAAGCGGCATCGGAAAGCCTTCCCGCGTACTGGAATTTAAAGCCGGAAAAAACTCGTTATATGCCAGAGTTAAGCCGCGCAACTGGCCGGGCGGCGGGTTTTGTCCGGATACCGTCATGGAAGAGACGGTTACACTCTCCGGTTCTGTTGCGCGGATTCATTTTACAATGATTTATACCGGAGAAGATCAGGGACCACCGCGCTATCAGGAAATGCCCGCAGTCTTTGTTGACGCCACGTTTTCCAATCTCGTATATACGGCGGAAAACGGCCTTGTTCGCCGGGTTCCCGGCTGGCCGAATGAAAACGGAATCGCACCGGAAAGCTGGCTGGCGTATCTCGACGGCACGGATTGGGGCATTGGAATTTATGTGCCCAGCACGACCAACTTTACTTGTTATCGTTTCAGGGCAGAATTCAATGAATTCGGCCCCGATGTCCCGGCTTGTTCGTATGTCGGCCCGCTTCGGAATTTTGCGCTGACAAAGGGCCTGACGGTTGAGTACGACGTGTTTTTGACTATTGGTACGTTGAATGAAATTCGCCAAACAGTTGAAAGGATAAAAAATGAATCCGAGTGAGTTTAAAAATCCATCGATTGAATGGCGCGGTAAACCGTTCTGGGCATGGAACGGCAAACTGGAAAAAGACGAACTGCTGCGTCAGATCCATGTGATGAAAGAGATGGGCTTCGGCGGATTTTTCATGCACTCGCGCACCGGACTCGAAACAGAATATCTCGGTGACGAATGGTTTGAACTGATTAATGCCTGTGCCGATGAAGCAGAAAAAACCGGACTGGAAGCATGGCTGTACGATGAAGACCGCTGGCCGTCAGGCCTCGCCGGCGGCATGGTCACTCAGCATCCGGAATTCCGGCAGAAAGCGATTCTGCTGGAGATTGACCCGGCGGAATCGCGCGACAATGTTATTTATGAAACCACCGGCGATCTGGACGGCGTGATCTGTACCAATCTCGGCGCTGGAAAAAACCGGATTCGTTTTTCAATTATAGAGCAGGGGCACAGCGGCTTTTATAACGGCTTTACCTATGTCGATACGATGAACCGCGCCGCAACCGAAGCCTTTTTAAAATGCACGCATGAAAAATATGCGCAGAAATGCGGTGGACGATTGGGCAAATCCATCAAAGGTATTTTCACCGACGAACCGCATCGCGGCGCCGTGATGGACGGTTTTTCAATGTATGTGGAAAACGGGGAATACACAACGCCGTATACGCCGGAGTTGTTTACTGAGTTTAAAAAACGGTTCGGTTATGATCTGCAGGAAAAACTGCCGGAGCTGTTTTTTCACGTTAACGGCGAACGTGTTTCGCAAGTCAAATGGCATTATATTGAACTGCTTCAGCAGCTTTTTATCGAAAACTTTGCAAAACCGTGTCAGGAGTGGTGCCGGAAACATCATCTCATATTAACCGGACACGTTTTACATGAAGACAATCTTACAGCGCAAACGGCAATGTGCGGATCGATCATGCGCTATTATGAGCACATGGATTATCCCGGCGTGGATGTGCTGACTGAGGGCAATCGTAATTACTGGATCGTTAAGCAGCTGACCTCCGCCGCGCGGCAGACCGGCAAAACGCATCTGCTCTCAGAACTGTACGGCTGCACCGGCTGGCAGATGCCGTCTGCCGGGCATAAAGCCGTCGGTGACTGGCAGGCGCTGCTCGGCATTAATCTGCGCTGTCATCACCTTGCATGGTACACCATGCGCGGCGAAGCCAAACGCGATTTTCCGGCGAGCATTCTGCATCAGTCACCGTGGTATAAAGAATACAAACATGTGGAAGATTATTTTGCCCGTTTCAGCCTCATGATGGCGCAGGGCGAGCCGGTTTGCGATTTGCTAATAGTAAATCCAGTAGAAAGTTTTTGGGCGCAGATTTATCCGGGCTGGTCAAAAAACCTTGTACTGCAGGATGATCATCTGAAAACACTGGAGCAAAGCTATCAAATGCTTTTTACCTGGCTGCTGGAAAGTCAGGTCGACTTTGATTACGGTGATGAAGAGATGCTCTCGCGTCTGGCGTCAATTGACGGCGACATATTAAATGTCGGCAGTGCGAAATATAAGACCGTATTAATTTCCGGCATGGAAACCATCCGTTCAACGACTGTTGAACTGCTGAAAAAATTTGAAGCAACCGGCGGAAACGTCATTATCGCCGGCGACACACCGGGCTATGTAAATGCCCTCAAAGCAAACATTCCAGATTTTAAGAAAGTTGAATTTTTAAAGAATGCAGTTTTGTCCGCTGTGCCGGCACCGGCAGCAACGGTTGATGCCGCCGATATTTTCGGTCAATTGCGCCGCACCGAAACCGGACTGATTTTTGCGGCGCTGAATGTGGATCGTGACCACCGGCGTGAAAACGCCACCGTGCGCATTAAAACAGAACTGCCGGTATTTGAATGGAACTGTGAAACCGGCGCAATCTGCGCCGTTGAAACCGTCAACGAAAACGGCTGGCAGACCTTTGCTGTTGATTTTCCAGCCGGTGGACAAAAACTTTGGATTGCCAGTGTAGACGCGACACCTTCGTCGCGTTTCTCTGAACCGGCAGAACGCGGCGCGGGTTCCGCGTCTACGATTAACGGTCCGTTTGACTATGCTCTGTCCGAACCGAACATTTGCGTGCTGGATTCCGCGCAGTTCCGGTTGAACAATGAATATCTGCAGCCGGAAATGGACGTGCTGAAAATTGATCAGCAGGTGCGCGACCGTTACGGCGTAATGCGGCGCGGCGGTGAAATGCTGCAGCCGTGGTTTACCGCACAGCATCCGATCAAAGAGTTGTGTCCGGTTGAACTGCGTTTCACCTTTGAAATTAAAACAATACCGGAATGGATTGATCTGGTCATAGAAGAGCCGGAAAACTTCGCTGTGGAAATCAACGGTACAGCGCTTGATTTTGCCGGCGCGCAGCGGTGGATTGATATTGCGTTTCACCGCATCCGGATTCCGGCACCGTGTTTAAAAACCGGCACTAACGAAATCACTTTGAAAACACAATATACCGAAAACAGCAATCTGGAAGCCATTTATCTGCTCGGAAATTTCGGCGTAGAACTTGCCGGTGCGGTGCGCCGAATTATTCCGGCACCGGAAAAACTGAATGCCGGCGACATCTGTCTGCAAGGCTTCCCGTTTTATTCCGGCGGTGTAATTTACCGCGTTCCGCTGCCCGAAAATGCACGGCGGTTGCGTCTGCCGGCGATCGCCGGCGCCTGCGCGAAAGTCAACGGACAGATCCTCGGCTGGGACCCGTTTGAAGCGGATGTGTCGGATTACACCGGCGCGGTGGATGTTGAAATTATTTTAACCCGACGCAACACTTTCGGACCGTTACATGACGCCGTGAAAAACCGGGAACATAATGGGCCGGATCACTGGATTACAGAAGGCAACGATTTCAGCCCTGTGCCAATTCTTCTTCCTGCGGGATTATTACGTTCGCCGGAAATAATTTAAATTTCACAAACTATATGATCGTACGGTACCCGGCGAGAAATCACACACGCCTGTTGTAAAGCTGGTGTGCTCATACAACCATTTTGTGCCGGAATTCTGCTGATTCACCGGCGGCCCGGCACCGGTTTTATTCTGTAGTTTTGCAGCCGGATCATGTTCAACTTTTGTCTATTGTCTGCCGCAAAAACAAGAAAAGCACAAAAATAAAAATCCTGTTTATCCTGTCTGAAAATATGCCCGTTCATTCGCGTCCATTCGCGGTTAAAAATCTCTCCGGTTATTATTCTCAGTTGAGAAATCCGCGTTTGATTTATAAGCAGATACAGATATATAGTATTTGTTTCATTGCGGAGTTTAGTTTTATGGCAGATGCAAATCAAATTGATGTGTCTTATGTGGCGAATCTGGCGCGGATTCAACTGTCGCCGGAAGAAACGGAACTGTTTCAGGAACAGCTCGGGCAGGTCCTGCAGTATGTCGAGCAGTTGAATGAACCGGATGTTTCGAATGTAAAGCCGACGGCACACGCGATGCCGCTGGTGAATGTGCTGCGCGACGATGTTCCGCGTCCGTCGCTTGAGCGCGATACCGTAATGAACAATGCACCGGCATCGCGTAACGGTCAGATTCTTGTGCCAAAGATTAATGAACAGTTTTAGGGACGGCATGATGGAAGAGGCAGAGGCACAAAGGCACAGAGGATGGAAACTGAAAATCCTGTTATCCGGTCTAAAATTATTCGTCGTGAAAATCAGTGGTTAAAAATATGTTAAACACAAAAACAATTCTGGAACTTGCGGAACTGCAGTCACAGGGCAAATGCACTTCAGTGGATATTGTAAAGGATGTTCTCGCGGCGATTGACGCACGCGATAGAAAAATCGGTGCGTATATTTCAATCGACCGCACCGGTGCACTGCAGCAGGCGGAGGAGGCTGACGCCGCACGCGCCGGCGGAAAAACCGGCGCACTGCTGGGAATCCCGCTGGCAGTTAAAGATTTAATCAATGTAAAAGATCAGCCGTGTACCTGTGCCTCGAACATGCTTGAAGGTTATATTTCGCCGTTTGATGCGACAGTGATTGCGAAACTGCGCGTCGCCGGTGCGGTATTTCTTGGTCGTACAAATATGGACGAGTTTGCAATGGGTTCGAGCACTGAAAGTTCGGTGTTTAAAAAAACACATAATCCGTGGAATCCGGATTGCGTTCCCGGCGGTTCATCCGGCGGTTCAACGGCCGGTGTTGTCGCTGATGAAGCGATTGCGGCGCTCGGCACAGATACCGGCGGATCAATCCGGCAGCCGGCGGCGTTTTGCGGCTGTATCGGCATGAAGCCGACTTATGGCATAATTTCGCGTTATGGTGTCACGGCCTTTGCGTCGTCGCTCGATCAGGTCGGCCCGGTTGCCAAAACAGTGAAAGACGCCGCCATTCTGCTCGACGCGATGGCGGGCAAGGATGAGCTGGATTCGACCTCAATTCAAATTCCGGCGCCGGAATTTGCGCAGCGGTTAACCGACGATCATAGTCTGAAAGGAATGAAGCTTGGCCTGCCGGCAGAATATTTTATCGACGGCATGGATCCTGATGTTGAAAAAGCGGTGCGCGCTGCGGTAGAACACTGCCGGGATCTTGGTGCTGAAATTGTGGATGTCAGTCTGCCCAATTCAAAATATGCCATTGCGGTTTATTACATCGTGGCCACCGCCGAAGCCTCGGCGAATCTGGCGCGGTTTGACGGAATCCGCTACGGCATGCGCATCGATGGCGCTGATCCAATGGAGCTTTATGAGCGCACCCGTTCTGCCGGCCTTGGCCCGGAAGTGAAGCGCCGGATTATTCTGGGGACCTACGTTCTTTCAAGCGGTTATTATGATGCGTATTATCTGCGCGCGCAGAAAGTCCGCACACTCATTCGCGACGATTTCAACAAAGCATTTACACAGTGCGATGCGATTCTTGCACCGGTCACACCGACGCCGGCATATAAGCTCGGTGAAAAAACTGATGATCCGTTAAAGATGTATCTCGACGACATTCTCACCGTGCCGGTGAATCTTTCCGGCAACTGCGCGATGAGTGTGCCGTGCGGATTTTCTTCCGGCGGCCTGCCGGTCGGGCTGCAGATTATCGGCGACTCGTTTAAGGAAGCCAGCATTTTTAAAGTCGGTCATGCTTACGAACAAACCACTGACTGGCACAAACGCCGCCCGGAATAATTTTTTACAGCTAAGCAATTCAAAGCCGGCAGTCTGTGATGATGATTTGTTTTACTTGTTCCCATGTTTGTCCACACAGGTCACGGGGGTCAGAATCGGTTTCGGCGTTATCGAAATAACAAAACGATTTTTCGACGTTCCAAATGCTGTTTCCGGAATATTTTGTTTCGCAGATTATTGCGAAAAACAGACTGCATTCTGACCGCAGATATCACGGATATAAACGGATTTTAAGCAGAAGAATTAGAGGAGTTTTTGACAGGAGGAACAGGATCTACGCGGATAAAAATCAGCAATACTATTCATCTGTTTATATCCGTGATATCTGCGGTTTGTTAAAATTATAATTCCCGTGTTCCGGTGTGGTTTTTATAAGCGCGAAATGCTGTGCGCGGCAGATTAAACCGGCAGGCGAAAAACGCGCATGCCGGTCCGGATCAATATCGGCGCGGTGAACATCCCAGAAAAGCTGTTCGTAAAGCTGTTCACTGAATGCGGTTTTTGTCATATGTGCGATAATAGCCGCTGGAATTTTTCAGAACAGTAAATTTTTCACATTTGCGGCGCTGGTTTTATCGGAATCTCCAACAAAAAATCCGAATGATGAAGCAGTGTTTGCGATTCCCGGTTCGAAGCTCGCCGTTTAACGGCTCGATTTATCGCCCTTGACCGTCCGGCGCGAAACGCGGTAAATTCCCGACCACTATATATGAGTGAAATCACTCTACATTTCGATAACGCCTGTGAGGCTTCGGACCTGACTTCTCTTTCCGCGAATCTGATCGAGAATGCGGAACGCTGTTTCGGTGTGACGCTGACGGCGCGCGATACCCGGTTGAAAATTTCCGGCGACGGGGCAGAAACGGCGGCGCAGTTTTTTGAGGGACTGCGTGCCGCGCGGTCGCGCGGTATGCCGCTGAGCGCGCCGGTGATTGATTATGCACTGACGGCATTTGCAGAGGGCCGTGAAGATGTACTGGAAAAATTTGCGGCGATGCGCATTACGGTGAGTCCGCGCAAAGCGCCGGTATTTCCGCGCACGGTTGGTCAGCAGATGTATCTTGATGCGATTGCACATCATCCGGTTACCTTCGGCTTCGGTCCTGCCGGCACCGGGAAAACGTATCTTGCAATGGCAGCGGCAGTATCGGCGCTGCTGAATGATGAGGTGAGCCGGATTATTTTAACACGCCCGGCGATTGAAGCGGGGGAAGCGCTCGGCTTTCTGCCCGGCGACCTGCAGCAGAAAGTGGATCCGTATTTGCGTCCGCTGTATGACGCGTTGCATGACATGCTGCCGGCGGAAGAAATTCAACGGCTGATGGAGCGCGGGGTCATTGAAGTTGCACCGCTCGCCTACATGCGCGGCCGCACGCTGAACCACGCATTCGTGATCCTGGATGAAGCACAGAACACAACCCCGCAGCAAATGCTGATGCTGCTGACGCGACTCGGTTTTGAATCGCGCGCCGTAATCACCGGCGACCCGACGCAGATTGATCTGCCGGAAAAAAAGAAATCCGGGCTGATTGATGCACACAGCATTCTTCAAAAAATTGACGGCATCGCCTTCATTGAACTGACGGAAAAGGATGTGGTGCGCCATCCGCTCGTGCAGAAAATTATTCGCGCCTACCGGCGCCGGAAATAAATTCTCCAAAAGGGAATGTTATGAAACGTAAACTTTCTAAACAAATTGTTGATCGCGTTGCCAAAGATATCGTTGTGCGCCGTCAGCGCTGTAAAATGCCGATGTTTAATATTCTCACCGCGGCAGTTGTCTGGCTGGGGCTCACCGCGCTGTTTTACAGCGGCCGGCTGGTTCGTCCGCAGCCGCTGGTGCCCGGACAGCACGCACCGGAAACAATTATTGCCTCAGTGGATTTTCTGGCGGAAACGATCGCTGCTACTGAACTGCACCGGCGGGCAGCAGCGGACGATGTGCTGCCGGTATTCCGGATTGATCATCGCGGCATCACTCAGGCGCGGCAGGCGTTAACCAAGTTAGTTCCGCGATTTAAATCGTTCCAGTCGGTCTCGGCCCCGGAGCAGTCGACACTGTTAAAATCATCAATTAATGATCTGCTGGATCTGCTTGCCATCCCGCTTGCAATGGATGATCTGTTGAAAATTTTTCCGAACGACGATCTCGATTTTCAGGAAATCGTTTTAAATGCGGTTGAAGATAATTCGCGCAGCGGCATTGTTACTGAAAACGATCTGACAACCCGTTTCACCGGATTGGCGACCGCCGGAAAGATTACGATACGCGAACCGCAGGCAGAAGTCATTTGTAATCTGTCCGATTTCGTTACTCAGCCGAACGCCGTCAAACATGCGGCTGCGGCAATTCTGAAACAACTGTCGCGGGAAAATCAGAATGAAGAGGTCGTCCGGCGTTTCATTATGCCGTGGATGGTGCCGAATGTGGTGTTCGATTCCGCCGAAACCGCTGCGCGGCGCGCAGTGGCGCGTGATCAGGTTGAACCGGTGCTTGATACAGTAGATGCCGGAACCATTCTGGTGCGCTCCGGCGATACAGTTACAGAACAGACCCTTAAATGGCTGGCGGCACACGAACGCCGGCTCAGTCAGCTTGAAACTCCGGCGGAACGGATTCAGCGAATGATCGGCAGCGGATTTCTGCTGCTGCTCGGGATTATTCTCTCCATTGGAATGGCAGGCATTGTCCGTCCGGATTTAATCAGCTCGCGCAAACATACACTTATGCTGTTCGTTGTTGCGCTGATTCCAATTCTGATCGCGAAACTGCTGCTCTATCTCTCCACCGGACCGTTTATGGTGCCGGCGCTGCTGGTGCATTTTATGATGCCGCTGGCGCTCGCACCGCTGCTTGCCACCGTACTGCTCGGCGGCGTGCCGGGGCTGATCACCGGCTTCTGGAGCAGCTATGCGATGGCCAGTCTGATGAGCGACAATTTTTACGTTTTCATTTCCGGCATGCTCGTCACTATCACGGTGGTTTTTATTGCGCAGGACGTCAAACGCCGCGCAACGCTGTTCCGTGCCGGCTTCTGGGCGGGGATGGTTAAAGCGGCGCTTGCCGTCATTCTCGCCGCACTGATACATCCCGCGTGGAAACTGCTGCTGCCGCAGCTTGGCAGCGCGCTTGCCAGCGGAATTATTTCGGCGCTGCTGGTCATGCTGTTAATTCCGGTGTTTGAACAACTTTTTAAAATCACAACGGACATCACGCTGCTTGAGTTGTCTGATCTCAGCCACCCGCTGCTGCAAAGCCTCGCGATTCAGGCGCCGGGGACTTATCATCACTCGCTCATGATGGCGAGTGTAGCGCAGAATGCCGCCGAGGCCATCGGCGCCAATGGACTGCTCGTGCGCGTCTGCGCCTACTATCACGACATCGGCAAACTCGTAAAACCCGGCTTTTTCACTGAAAACATTCAGTATGCAGAAAACCCGCACGACGAACTTACGCCGACCATGAGTACACTCGTTATCGTTTCGCACGTCAAAGAAGGCATCACGCTGGCAAAAAAATATAAACTGCCGCAGGTCGTCATCGACGGCATTCAACAGCATCAGGGCACCGCGCTCGTTTCTGTCTTTTATCACCGGGCTAAAATACAGAGCGAGAAAGAGGGCAGCAGCAGGGTGAACGATGAAGATTTCCGTTATGAAGGCCCGCTGCCGCAAACGCGTGAAATGGGTATTCTTATGCTGGCCGACAGTTGCGAGGCCGCATCGCGTTCGCTCGACAAACCGTCGCCGGTGCGCATCGCCGGACTCGTTAACGACATTTTCAATGCGCGCCTGCGCGACGGTCAGCTCGATCATTGCCCGCTGACACTCGCCGAACTGTATAAAATTAAAGACTCGATTATTTTTTCACTCACGAACATGAACCACGGGCGCATCGCCTACCCGAAAGATGAAAATAACCGTAAGGAACCAGCAGAAGAAACACCGGCTCAACCTGCCGGCCATCAGAAAACTGACGGCTGAGCTCGCTGTTCATCTGCGCGCCGGCACGCCGGCGGTTGAATGGGAAGAGGTTACGCTGCTACTTGCCGACAATGCCGGCATTACGCAAACCAACCGTGAATTTTTCGGTAAAGACCGTCCCACTGATGTCATCAGTTTCCGGTACGATCCGATCCCCGGCGAAGCCGGCTGCACCGGCGACCTGATTGTCAACGTCGACCGCGCTGTTGAAGAGGGTCCGCAACATTCCGGTGTATCTGCTGAACTCGCACTCTACATCGCACACGGTTTCAACCATCTTTCCGGCGCCGATGATAACACGCCGGCGCGCCGCGCCGCCATGCGCCGCACCGAACTCCGCCGCCTTGCCGGAATTAAAACGGACATTAAAACGCTGTTTCCGGATGCTTGATTTCCATTTCCGGGAAACAGATGCACCGCCCTGATGCATTTCCTGTTAAGCAGATTTTGTTATTCGCGATAATTCGCGATTGAAGAAATTCCCTGATTCGTGTTCATTCACGGTAAACAATGAATACACCACAATTAACGTACAGTATTGTTGCGCTGCTCATCGCCGGTTTCTGGGCTATTCTTTTTTCGGCATTCCGCGAAACAGGTAACGCCGGAATTCTGCGGCTGGTCGAAAAAAAACCGCATGCGAAGGCCGTATTTGAACGGTGGGCGGAACGCTGGAATCTGCTGCGCATCACACTGCTGTTCTGTCTGACGCTGTTTGAAATTGCGGCGGTTTATTTTGCGGTGCGAGCACTGCGGTTTGAACACTCCTGGGAATGGGCATTGCTGATTGTTGGCCTGACGCTGCTCTATATCCTGTTCATTCGCGTTATTCCGTATGTGCTCGCCGAAAGTTATGCGGACCGCCTGTCACTTTTTTTTCTGCCGCTCGTCACATTCTGCGCGCGGATTTTAACGCCGGTGGTTTGGCCCTTTTATGCATTCGAACGCCGGTTATTAAAGCATGCGCTTTCGACGGCGAAAGAAACCGACCGGCCGTCGCCGGAAGAAGAAATTATGTCGCTCGTTGATGAGGCGGATGATCAGGAGCTCGAAGAGGACGAGCGCGATATTATTCGCGGAGTATTTGAGCTCAATGAAACGGTTGTGCGCGAGATTATGACGCCGCGCGTCAGCATCGAGGGTCTGCGTGCCGAAGCCACCGTGCAGGAATGTGTTGATAAAATTATCGGCTCACGTCATTCGCGTTTTCCAGTGTACGCTGAAACAATTGATAACGTCAGCGGCATCGTCCACGTCAAAGATCTCTTCCGCCCGCTCGCGCGCGGTGAAACTTCAGCACCGGTTTCAACGATTGCCAAAAAAATGCACGTCGTGCCGGAAACGATGCCGATTAACGACCTGCTGCACGAAATGCAGGAACGCAACTTTCAAATGGCACTCGTCGTTGACGAATACGGCGGTACCGCCGGCATCATCAGCATGGAAGATATTATCGAAGAGCTCATCGGTGAAATTCACGACGAATATGATCTCGCCGAAAAAGAGCTTCAAAAACGCTCCGACGGTTCCATTCTTGTCAAAGCCAGTTATCCTGTCGCCGATTTAAATGAGGAACTGAATCTGGAGATTCCGGAGAGCGATGAATACGATTCTATCGGCGGCTACGTGCTCAACGAACTGGGCATCATACCGCCTGCCGGGACAAAAATTACGGCGCCCGGTGTTGTCATTACCGTTCAAACCGCCACATTGCGCCGGATTGATACGCTCTTACTTGTGCCGAACGAATGACATTCGCATAGTAACCATCAAGTCGCCGTCTCTTCGGATTCTTGCCGCCGGCAGCAGTGCGGCATTCAACGAGGGAAAACGCAGAGGGGGAACAAAACTGAAACTTTGATTCCATTCTTGCGCCGGAAACCGGTATTCTCACACTATGAAGATTCTTTTTACAGGCGATATGGCCGGCAGCACCGGCCGGCAGATTTTTCAGCGTGTCACCGCCGGACTGCGCGCTGCCGGCCGTGTTGATTTTGTAATTGCAAACGCCGAAAATTCCGCCGGCGGACGCGGACCGTCCGCTGAAATCGCCGAGGCAATTTTAAATTCCGGCGCCGATGCCATCACGCTCGGCGATCACGCATGGGATGATAAAACCATTATTCCGCTGCTCGAAACCGAATCGCGCATTGTCCGTCCGGCGAATTTTCCGCCGTCCGCCGCCGGACGCGGAATGACGGTGCTCGAAACGCCGGAAGGTCCGCTCTGCCTGATCGCACTCATTGGCCGCGTCTTCATGGACCCGAACGACTGTCCGTTCCGCACCGCCGACAAGCTGATTCGGCTTGCGAATGCAAAAACTATTATTATCGATTTTCACGCTGAAGCCACCTCTGAAAAAATCGCACTGGGGCGTTACCTCGACGGACGCGTGACCGCGCTGCTTGGCACCCATACGCATGTGCAAACTGCCGATGAGACCATTTTGCCGAACGGCACCGCGTATATTACTGACGCCGGTATGACCGGTCCGCACGATTCCGTCATCGGTCGCGATGTTGAGCCTGTCGTGCAGCGCTTTCTCACCGGTATGCCGCAAAAATTCGATGTATCAAAAAAAGATCCGATACTCGAAGGTATTATCCTCGACGTTGACATGAACACGGGCAAAACGCGCACTATCGAGCGAATAAAAGAAAGAATGTAGCCGAAATTATTCATACCGGGTTTTTTTATAATTGATGCTGGAATCCGTGAACTCCGAACGAAAAATTTACAGTGTTGCCGAACTGAACCGCGCGGCGCGATTCACGCTCGAAAATGCACTCGGCGAAGTATGGGTTGAAGGTGAAGTATCGCGGCTCACGCGCCACTCCAGCGGGCACTGGTATTTCACGCTCAAAGATTCCGCCGCCGCCGTTGCATGCGCCATGTTTAAACAGCATACCGCCGGAGTCTTATTTGCAGCGGCAGACGGCATAAAAGTTCGTGTGCTGGCGCAAGCGAGTTTGTACGAAGCGCGCGGCAGCTATCAGCTGATCGTCCGCAAAATGGAAAATGCCGGCAAAGGTTCGCTGCAGGAACAGTTTGAAAAACTCAAAGCCAGACTTGCAGAAGAGGGGCTTTTTGCTGCGACTCGCAAAAAACCGCTGCCGCCGGTGCCGCAGAAAATCGGCATCGTTACCTCGCCCACCGGCGCAGCCGTTCGCGACATCATCAACGTCCTCACGCGGCGTTTTCCCAACATACAAATTCTGCTCGCACCGGTCACCGTACAGGGCGCCGGCGCCGCAAAAAGCATCGCCGGTGCGATTGAATATTTAAACACGCGCAGAGATATCGACGTTCTTATCGTCGGGCGCGGCGGCGGAAGTATCGAAGATTTATGGGCATTCAACGAAGAGATTGTAGCGCGCGCCATCGCGGTATCGGAGATTCCGGTTATCTCAGCGGTCGGACACGAAATTGATTTTACCATCAGCGATTTTGTTGCTGACGTGCGTGCACCGACACCGTCCGCCGCCGCTGAACTGGCTGTGCCGGTCAAAGCGGAGCTCGAAGCGGAACTGAAAAAAACGGCGGCGCGGATTTCCGGTGCACTGCAAAATAAAGTACTGATTTTAAAAGAACGGATTCCGGCACAGAAACAAAATATGATTCACGCGCTGCGGAATGATCTCCGGCAAACACAGCAGCGTATCGACGAAGCGGCGCTGTCACTGTCGCACCGTTTGCAAACCGCCGTCACTGAACAGCGCCAGCATCTGCCGCGTTTGCAGCAAATGATACTTCATTGCCTTGAAAACGCTGTGATCGAAAAGCGCCTGAAACTTGAACGCATTAGAGTGCAGTTGCGTGCACTCAGTCCGCTGGCAGTTCTGGAGCGCGGTTACAGTTTAACGCAAACCGTCGACGGTACTGTGGTGCGCGATGCAGGAGCAGTTAAAACCGGCAGCGTGCTGAAAACCCGTGTTGCCAAAGGAATCATTATTTCAGAAGTCAAAGAGAAAGAGGTGTAATCATGGCTGATAAAACGATTGATTTTGAAAAATCGCTGCGGCGGCTCGAAACGATTATTGACGAAATGGAAAGCGGTGATCTTTCACTCGAACAGATGATTAAACATTTCGAAGAGGGATCAACGCTGGTCACTCTCTGTTCGGCAAAACTGAATGAAGTTGAAAAGAGAATCGAAAAGCTTGTTAAAAAAGATAACGAGTTGTCCACCGAGCCGTTCACACCGGAAGAATAAACCCGTCCATTGAGCTGTATTGGTTACGAAGGTTGTATGTAATACAGCGATACAGCGAATGCTGTTTTTGTCACTATACTCCAAATGTTCAAATAAAATCCGGTACCCGCGCAGTACAGAATTTAATCAGATCGGGAATAGATTCTGTCGGCATGCCGCGCCAGAAAATCATCCAGTCGCCGGCATTGCACCGGCCGTCTGCCTTCCGGTCGTACCATTGATTGACCGGATTATTCCGGCGTGACCGCCAGAATAAAGAGGGATGGTGTTTGCATATTTCGTCCCATAATTCATGTGCTAAACCTTCGCCGCGCGCTTCGGGACCGACAGCGAATTTTGAAAGATAAAGTCCTTGCGGATGCTGTTCAAGCAGGGCGGCACCGCGATAATGTTCTTCAAAATAAATTTTTGTTACGGCCTCAAGCACACCGGGTTTCGGTTTGCATCCGAAACTTTCTTCCAGCAGCGCCATAATTTTTCCGGTATCATACGGCGCACCGGTGCAAATGATACTGCCGCGCCGGAAAACAGTGCCGGCGCCTTTCACTGTAAAAATTTCCTGCAGCAGCTTCATCGGCGATGTCACCGAAATATGCGTGCCCGGTTTTGCATTAAGCAGTTCTATGGCATCAGCGGCAAATGCGGCATCATTCGCCGGCAGATCTGCCGGTGGATTCTGCAGATAATAATATTCCATGCTCAGACCGCCGGCAGCACGAATAAAATGCACGCGTTTGCCGAGCGCCGGGATTTTCTGCCGTAAACTTTCCGTCGCAGAAACACCGCTCTCAACATATACCGGAATCCGGGTTGTATCATTGCCGGTCGACGGAAATGCAACGCGCTCGAACAGGGGATCGTGTTTCAGCCGGTCCCATTTTTCTTCGGCATCGGTGCCGCACAAAATGAGCGCCGGACGCAGCCCGAGTGTTTGCAGAAAATTCAGATCAAATACCACCGCGTCAGCGGCCTGTTCCAGACTTTCCGTGTCCGGCACAAGCAGTGCAAAAAAACCGCCGCCGGCAGACTGGAATTTTCTGAGATAAAACTCATATTCCTCGCGCCGGCCGATGCCGTCCAGAAAAAGCCGTATGGTGCGGTTTAAAAGCATGCGCGAAATGTACAGAGTCTGCCAAACGCCTGAAAGTTAAATTTATCAATTCTGTTCGCGCGGCGCGGGAGTGCGCCCGAACTTTTCTTCCATCTCTGCCCAGAAAAGACCGAGACGGATGGTGATCAACGTCATCGTTGTCGCAACGAGGATAGCAATCACGCCGATCAAATATCCCGGCAATCCGAAATTAAGCAGGATGAACAGAGTGCAAACCAGCGCCGCCAGATTGATCGCCTGTCCGGCAAGAATGGCATTCGGACGCCGCCGCCAGGCGGCCAGTCCTTCTGCATGGCCGCGCAGCGACTGAATCACCGGCAGAATGGAGATCAACAGCATGGCCTGTGATGCCAGCGGAATATCCGCCGCCGGCAGATTTTGAATTTTTCCAAAATACCACTGCGCCGCACATGGGATTTGTCCGACCAGCGGGAAGAGCGCCAGCACAACGCCGGATGCCAGTGCAAACTTGAAAACGGATGAATCCTGTTTTATTTTTGGCGGAAATGCCAGCGTCACGGCCTGCATGCGCAGGGCTGCGAGTCCAACCGGATTTACAATCCCCATCGCAACATAATGAATCGGCAGCATTTGCGCCGGTGCGGCTGCACGCGCAATGAACGCGCCAACCATAATCCCGGCGGATGACAGCAATATGCCGC
The DNA here is from genome assembly GCA_041656295.1 of Kiritimatiellales bacterium. Classification (NCBI taxonomy): domain Bacteria; kingdom Pseudomonadati; phylum Kiritimatiellota; class Kiritimatiellia; order Kiritimatiellales; species Kiritimatiellales bacterium. The sequence goes on from JBBADV010000006.1 coordinate 138,291, forward strand.
CGAATGAAAGCGGCATGGTGAACATAAACTGGGTGCGTAATCCGGCGTGCGGTTCGCCGGAGGCTGCAAGCTGTTTTACATACGGGCGCGCGAACCAGAGCGTCAGCAGCAGTTCAAGCAGCACCGGACCGGTCATCGCGACAATGCCCATGAACGGTCCTGTCCAGCCGGCGTGCACAAACAGCGGTGAAAGACAGGCAGTTAAACCGATCCGGCAGAGTGTCGCATTATTGGCCGGTGCGCTGGCGCGCGCATTGTAGAGCGGCACTAATCCGGCATTGCGGAAAAAGAAACAGATCTGAGCCGGCGTGCTCCAGAACATCACGTTGCGGGCGGTTTCCGTCATCAGATGGTCAAGCCCGAGAATGCCGTGAAAGATAAATTTTCCCGCCGCCGGAATTCCGCTCAGCAGCAGCTGCAGAATAACCAGAGTAAGACACATATACAGATTCAACTGTTTAAACACGCGGAATCCAGAGGCATCGTGACCGAAAACCATACCGGTGGTCAGCAGTCCGCTGCCGATTGCACCGAGCAGAAACATCATTTGCTGACCCTGCGCAAACGCCGCCAGATCAATCGCACCGTTTGCGCCGTGCGAAACAATGGATGCGACCAGCGGATAGGTCAGGCTTTGTGACGCCGCCTGAATGACCAGCGGAATATAAAATTTCGCCGCGCGCCCCGGCGTATAACCCGGTAACGGACCGGACACTGGATGTATGTGTTTCATTTTCAGAAATAGTGTTTGAGCGTAGCAGATGAAATTCCGGCATAAAGCTGAATTTAGACCATAACTTTTTTCGAACCAAAACGATAGATTGTAAAAGAGGGCAGATTGTAGAAATGGATTTTTAAAAAAAATACAGCTTGCAATGAAATGCGCAATTCGCATACTAACGCACTTTCTATCGCGGGTGTAGCTCAGTTGGTAGAGCATCACGTTGCCAACGTGATTGTCGACGGTTCGAATCCGTTCACCCGCTCCACTTCTCATATTCCTGGAAAATATTGATTTTCTTAAGGAGTTTGTCATGTCTGCTGTAAAGATTTGCTCCAAACCGTAAAAACGCAGTTGACGAAATGTTAAATTTTGTTAGTTTATAAAAATAAACAACAAAAATTAACATAGTGAAAGATAAGCCAAATACTGCAGCTGCGCGGATGAATGCAATTAAAGATGCATTATCGAAAGAGCAGGGTGTTTCGATTTCACGGTTGGCGCAGGCCTATGGCGTCAGCGAAATGACAATCCGGCGCGATCTGCGCAAGCTGGAAGAATCCGGCACAGTGCAGCGCACGCACGGCGGGGCTCTGCCGACGGAACGGATGCTGTTTGAATTTGATTTTTCTGTCCGCCGGTCCGACAACCGCGCCGAAAAACAGGCGATTGCAATGGAAGCGCTGAAACTGATTTCACCCGGCGACCGGTTGATTCTGGACAACGGAACGACAACGCTTGAGCTGGCAATGCTGCTGCGCGATTACCGTGATTTGACGGTGGTTACTCCGAGTCTTGCCGTTGCGGCGGCGTTGCAATTCTCAGAAGGCATCGAAGTTGTCCTGCTCGGCGGAGTGTTACGGCGCGGCAAACCGGAACTGACCGGCATCGTCACCGAAAAAATTCTCAGCATGTTCGCGGTAGATATTGCATTTCAGGGCGCGGATGGCATCGGGCTTGACGGGACACTTTACACCGGCGATCCGCGCGTCGCGGAAGTTGACCGCCGGATTCGCGCGCAGGCGGAACGCACATATGTTTTGGCGAACAGCAGTAAGATTGGAAAGACGGCGTTAATCGCACATGGGTCGCTGCAGGATACGAAAGCGCTGATTACCGATGCCGGAATTTCTTCCGCTCACCGGAAAGCGCTGAAAAATTCCGGTACGCAGTTCATTTTGGCGGAGATGCCGTAATATTATAAGGAAACGAAAATGAAAAAAGAGTCATTAGATGCCGGGTTAAATTCACTGAAAATTGAAACGGATGCGGTTCATGCAATGATTGATTATCTGGATCAGGCTGCATTCGGAAAGGCGGTGGATGCGCTGGCGAGCTGTCCGCGTATTATGACCTGCGCCAGCGGATCGTCGGGTATCGCGGCTAAAAAATTTGCACACTCGCTGTGCTGCATCGAACGCGGGGCAATGTTTATGCCGCCGGCGGAAGCGGTGCACGGCGGACTCGGCGGACTGAAACCTGAAGATGTTCTGGTGATGGTGTCGCGCGGCGGAAAAACTGTTGAACTGCTGCCGATCATTGATGTGTGCAATAAAAAAGGCGCCACGCTGATTGCCGTTACAGAAAATCTGGATTCACCGCTTGCTCGCGCTGCGGACATTGTGCTGCAATTGCAGATCGAACGGGAGAGCGATTCGTTAAGCGTGATGGCGACAGCAAGCTTTATTGCGACTGTGGCGCTGTTTGATGCGCTGTTAAGTGCGTTGATTGTCGAAACCGGATATACACGCGAGCAGTTCGGCTTAATTCATCCCGGCGGCGCAGTCGGTGAAATGCTTAACAAATAAATTTTAAAGGAGAAATATGTACCGGAATTATAAGATCAGAGCACCGTTTTTTGAAATCGGGCCGAAAGCGTATTTATACGGTGAAGGAATGCTGGCGCTGGCTTTGGACATTGACCGCGTCGCGGAAAAGTATGACGTCGATATTATCGTCACGCCGCAATACACCGACATCAAACTGCTTGCCGATAACACACGCCGGATTCATGTGTATGCCCCGCACATGGATTCTCTGCCGGTTGGACGCGGGCTCGGCTCCGTTCTTCCGGAAGCGGTGAAAGCTGCCGGTGCAGTCGGTGTAATGCTGAACCATGCGGAGAAAAAACTGACGCTGGAGGAGATTGAAAAAACAATCCGGCGCGCCGATGAAGTCGGTCTGGCAACGATTGTTTGCGCCGACACAGTGGAAGAAATTAAAGCGATTGCGGCGATGGGGCCGAACCTGATGGTGGCTGAGCCGACGTCGTTGATCGGTACCGGTACGCCGAGTGGTCCGGAATATGTGCGCGCAACGATTGATGCAGTGCAAGCCGTCAATCCGGACATCATGGTTCTGCAAGGTGCCGGAATTTCCACCGGACAGGATGTATATAATGTAATTGCCGCCGGTGCGATGGCGACAGGCTGTACCAGCGGAATTATTAAAGCGGCGAATCCGCCGGCGATGGTGGAAGAGATGATCTGCGCGCTGCGGACAGCGTGGGATGAGCGTAATCAGAAAAATAAATAGAAAGGAATAGTTATGGCTGTCTTCAGAAAGACGATTGAATTGCAGTCCAAAGACCACATGCCCTGTTTTCATAATGTAACAGACGGCGTGAAAGCCATTGTGGCTGAATCCGGAATTAAAAACGGCATTTGCGTGGTGTATTCACATCATACAACCTGTTCTGTGATCACACAGGAATGCTCACATGACCTCAACTATTTCGGCCGCGAGTTTCTGCAGGTTGATTTGATGGAGATCATGGAAAAAATGATTCCGACCTGCCGCACCGAGGGGCAGTATCATCACCCCGGTCCGGAACACATCAAATTTGCATTGAGTTTTCCGGACGAAGAACCGAAAGGCAGTTTGAATACGGATGCACATTTGCGCTCCTGTTTTTTCGGCCGTTCGGAAACCATCGTATTGCACGACGGTGAAGTGTCGCTCGGCGATTTCGGGTTCATCTATTTCATCGACTGGGATCAGGTTCGTGAACGCAAACGCGTTTGCGAAGTCCAGATTATCGGCGAATAAGTTTTGCAGCGGCGCCGGAATTCTCTTCCGGCGCCGGTCATAAAATCAGGAAATGCGGCGATGAACAGACAGCAGATCATTCAGCACATTAGCACCGCAAAATTAATTGATGTGCATACGCATACCGGCATGGATGCGGTGAATTTTTACCGCGGTGATTTTCCGTATGCGCAATCGGCGGAAGATCTGCTGGTGCGTCTCGACCGGTGGGGCGTGGATGTTGCGGTAACGTTTCCGTTCCTTTACAGCCGGTGGTTCGATTTCGCAGATTTTCTGCAAGGACGCATGACGCGCGCCGCCGCGGCGTTTGATGCTCCGTACGCGCCGGAAAATGAACTGCTCTGCCGTGAAATCTATGAAGCTTATCCGCAGTGCGCCGGACGGCTGCTGCCGTTTATGTTTTTTGATCCGGCGCGCGCCCAGAAGGAGCAGGTTGCTGTCTTACGCCGGCTGTCGGAAAAATATCCGGTATTTGGACTGAAAACCGCCTCCAGCTACCTGCATGCGCAGATCACTGAACTGCTCAGTGCCGGCAGCGTATTGCTGGATTTTGCGGTTGAACAGAACTGGCCGGTGATGATTCATACGGCAGTGCATCCGGACGATCCATGGGCGAATGTGCATAAAATTCTGGATGTAGTCAAAGCGCGTCCGGATGTTCGTTTCTGCCTCGCGCATACCTGCCGGTTTGATCGCCGGGCGCTGGATGAAGCGGCGGAACTGCCCAACTGCTTTGTCGATTTTTCGGCATTCAATATCCATTGTCAACTGGCGATTGACAATCATCCGGCGGTAGCAGTGCCGGAAAAACGATTTTCAGCGGACTACAGCAACCATGCGGTCGCCATGAAAACCATCGCCGAGGCCTATCCGGAGACAATGATCTGGGGTACCGATTCACCCTATTATTGTTTTATGAGCCGCTTTATTAATGAAAGCGGCGAAGAAATTATCGTGCAGTTGAGCTGCGCGACAGATACCGAAATTAACGAATTTAACAAACTGCCGGAAACCATGCGGCGGCAGATCGGAATATATAATTCACAGCGTTGGCTGTTAGGAGAGAATAGAAAGGATAAATCATGAAGACATTTGAAACTGCAGAGTTCAAATATGACCCGTCAATGCACGTCCCGTTCCGCGATAAAGCGCTGCTTGAAAAAATGCGCGAGATCGGCCGTGAAGATTTTGTAAAACGCTCCGACGGCACACTTACCGTGCACGTTGTAAAAAGTTTTGATCTCTGGTTCACCTTCATGATGGATATGTTTTTCCGCATCAAAGAAGCATCCGAAGCGGGCAGAAAACTGGTGATGATTATTCCGCAGCCGTGGCCGCTCTATGAAAAAGTCGCCGGTATGATTAACCGCTGCCGCATCGACTGCCGGAACCTGTACACCTTTAATATGGATGAATATGCCGATCAGGACGGCAATATCGCGCCGGAAAGCTGGCAATGGGGCTTTACGCACTCGCTGAAAAAACATTTCTATTCCAAAATCGATCCCGCCCTGCGTCCGCCGGAAAACCAGATGATCGGCATCACAAAAGAAACCTTTGCCGATTACGGAAAACGCTTAACCGATCTCGGCGGCGCCGACGTCTGTTATATGGGCCCCGGCTGGACAGGACACGTTGCGTTTGTCGATCCTGATGCGCCGGAAGTCCCGCAGGATAAAGAAGAGTTTTTAAAAATGGGTCCGTCCATCGTAACGCTCAGTCCGTTTACACTGGCGCAGAATTCGCTGCACGGTTCGTTCGGCGCCGCCGGCGATATTGCCGCAATTCCGCCGAAAGCCGCCACGATCGGGCCGGCACAAGTGCTGGAAGCGAAACACCGTTTTGGAATGTATTCTATCGGCGTTCACGGAACAACAACATCGTGGCAGAAACTAACGGCGCGCCTTTGCCTGTTTGGTCCGGTTTCGCCGCAGGTTCCGGATTCGATCATTCAGTTAAAACCGTCGGATGCTTACGTTTCAGAAGAAATTGCAGCGCCGATCACAGTCGACTGGGATAAAGGATATTAAGATGAACCATATATTCAAAGCCGGTGCCGCGCAGACGGATATTTCGCCGGTCAATTCGCAGTTTCTGTTCGGCTATCCGTTTGTGAAACGCTACAGCACCGGCGTGAACGATCCGCTGTTCAGCTCGGCGCTCTATCTGTCGAACGGCCGGGCGGAGCAGCTTTACATCGCGAACGACGTCATCTTTGTTTCGAAGAACAGCGTCCGCGTGACACGCCGGCGGATTGCTGAAAAAACAGGTGTCGCGCCGGAAAATATTCTCATCAGCGCGACGCATACGCACTCCGCGCCGATTACAGTCACGTATGCCAGCAATGTCGATGATGACACGGTTCCCGGCGTCGATTCGGAATATCTTTGCCGGCTCGAAGACGGAATCGTTGCCGCCGGTGTGAATGCGTTTCAGTCCGCGACCGATGCCGAAGCGGCGTTTGTAACCGCCGATGCAACCGGCATCGGCACTAACCGCCGCGATCCGTCCGGACCGGCGCTGCACAATGTTCCGGTGGTTGCGGTGCGCCGGCGTGATGATTCAGCGCTTCTCGGAATCATGCTGGTCTGCAATATGCATCCAACCGTGCTTCACGAAGATTCATTGCTGGCATCGGCGGATTTCCCCGGCTTTGCGCGCCGGCATCTGCAAACCGTTTTCGGTGAGTGTCCGGTGATTCATCACACCGGCCCGAGCGGCAACCAGAGTCCGCGCCACGTCACAAAATCCAACACATTTGCAGAAGCGGAACGGATTGGCGGTATTCTTGGCGCCGCGGTCGAACGCGCGCTGTCCGGCGCATCGTATTCTGCCGGTGTTTTGCTGGCATCATGCGGCAGCAGTATCACTCCTGTTCCGCGCTCGTTTCCGTCTGTGGACGACGCACAGCGCCGCCTTGAACAGGCGCAGGCGCGTTATGAAGAGTTAAAACAAACCGGCACGCCGCAGGCGGCGCGCGGCGCCGAAGTGGATCTGTTCGGCGCGCATGAAACACTCACGCTGGCAAAACTCGAAGCAAGCGGTGAACTTGAGACATATCGTGCCTCCTGTGCGCCCGCTGAAGTTCAAGTGATGCGAACCGGGCCGTTCTGGTTTGCCGGCTGGTCGGGGGAAGTGTTTGTTGAGTATGGAATTAAGCTGGGTGCGGCACAGAAAAACGCATATCTCATCAGCATGGCCAACGGCGAGATGCAGGGATATCTTGTAACGGACGAAGCGGCGGAAGAGGGCGGTTACGAAGCCTCTAATGCACTCTTTGCCCCGGAAACCGCCCGGCGCATGTTGACCGAAACACTCCGGCTGATTCAGGAAAGCAGAACATGATTCTTTGCATCGATCTCGGCTCGACCAGTTTTAAAGCGGCGCTGTTCGACAGCGCGTTGAACCGGCGCGCCGGTGGATCAGCCTATTTGAATTATCTTTGCACCGGCGCGCGCACGGAACTTGATCCGGTTGAAATTATTTCGGCGGCGTATTCGGCAGTGAAGGAAACACTTCGCGCCGGCAAAAATTTCCCGACAGAAATTTCTGCTGTGGCAATTACCAGTCAGGCGCAAACATTTGCATTGCGGCAGAATAACAGGTTTTTAACGCCGTTCATCAGCTGGCAGGATCAGCGCGGTGCCGCAATTTCCGCCGCCGTTAAAACGGATCCGCATTTTGCCGATTATAAATTTCATTCCAGTTTCTATGAGCCGTGCGGCGCGCAGATGGTATGCCTTTTAAAAGCCGTGTTGAATGAACATCCGGCGTTTGGCAGCGCAAACGTACTGCCGTTGCCGTCGTTCATCATCGAACAGCTGACCGGCACGCCGGTGCTTGATGAAAACCTTGCCGGAATGAGTGGCTTGTGGTCGTTGAAAGAAAAAACATGGAACGCCGGCGTTCTCGACTATCTTAACATCACAGCAGATCAAGTGCCGTCGATCGGGCCGCTGCCGGCGCCGGCGGGGAAGACGGAATCAGATAACGTTCTTGGACTGCCCGCTGGAATTCCGGTGTTCTGCGCCGGCAATGATCAAACCGCCGGTGCGTATGCCGCCGGGCTTGAACGCAACGGCGGAACGTTAATTACACTGGGTTCGGCGCAGGTGGTTTATCAATGGACGGCAGAGCTTTCGGCGCCGGCGGCGAAAATGATTCGCGGCATCTATCCGCACGGCGGATATTACCGGATGATCGCCGATCCGTTTGGCGGGAATCTTATTTTGCAAGCTGTTCAGCGCCTTCAACTTTCCGGCTTTGCCGGATTTTTTGAACTGGCGGAAAAAGGCTTTTCCGGCGGCGGGTTTCTGCCGGAATTTGATTCCGATGGAAAAACAATATTTGAATATGCCGGTAAACTTCCGGCAGAACAGTTCTGCGCCGGAATTATTGAATTTCTAACGAACCGCATGACCGGATATGTTGAGCGGATGAAACCCGCCGGCACACTTTATATTGCCGGCGGCGGCGCAAAAAATCAGATCTGGAAAAACCGCCTTGAACAAAACCTCAATCGTTATTTAACCGTTCAAACCGCTGATCCCGGTGCCGGTGCGGCGCGGATGATTGCGGTAAAATGATGCGCTGATTATTTTTTATTCAGTATCGTTAATGCATCTTCTGCGGAACGGATCCAGACGGAGCGCGGGTTGTCGGTGAGAAAATCTTCCAGCACGATGCGCGCTTCATCGATATTACCGGCCTGTTCATAATTGCGCGCAATGCTCAGCACCGCCACCGGATAAAGATTATGGTTTGCATATTTCACGGCGAATGCATTGAACTCTTCGGCCGCTGCTGCGAAATCACCGTCCGCTTCTGTACAATAGACGAGTCCGAGTTCCGCCACCGCATGCTGTTCACTTTTTTTGTAGCGGTTCAGAAATTTATTATACCGCGCGCGGGCACCGGCATAGTCACCGTTGTTGTACAGTGTTTTGGCGAGATCGAGCAGGGCGGTTTCACCGATCGGCAGCGATTTATATTTTTCTGCAACTTCAGCCATCTGTTCCGGCGTTTGTGCAGCTTGAAGCATTTGTTCGGCCTGAAGCTGCCGCGCCACGCTCCGCATTGAACAGCTGTGGGTGATGAGCACAATCACAGCGGCGGCAGTAATGCCGGCGCCGATCAGTGTTCCGTAACGTTTCAAAAATTTGAGCGCCTCTTTAACTTCGTGCTGCTCCAGCTCCTTATGCCGTTCCTGCTGTTGCGGATCATGTTCCATAATTTTTACTCCGGGTGTTCTAAAAGCCAGCAGTGTACCGCTCCGGCATCACTTTTCAAGCGTGTACAGGTGCAGAATCGCATCGGCGCGTTCCTCGGCATTTAACCGGTCGGCGTCAATTTGATAGCGGATGGCATCGTATAATGGGCGCCGCTTTTCCAGCAGCTCTGCAATCTGAACCTTTTTATCGCCGGAAAGTAACGGACGGGTCGTATTACTTGAAACGCGGCGGAAAATTGTTTTCGCCGATGCGGTGAGGCACACCGTCAGTCCGCTTTTCTCAAAGTCGACAATATTATCGGAGTTCAAGACGATTCCGCCGCCGGTGGAAATAATCAGACCGTTGCGCGCCGCCAGTTCCTTTACCAGTTCGCGCTCCATCTGCCGGAACGCCGCTTCACCGTCAGTGGCAAAAATTTCAGAAATCGTGCGATTCTGCTGTTTTTCAATTGCGGAATCCATATCAACCAGCGGCATGCCGGTTTTTGCCGCCAGAATTTTTCCGGTCGCTGTTTTTCCGGTGCCCATAAAACCGACCAGAATGATATTCCGCTTTTTCATGTGACTATTTTTCCCGCGAATTTGACGAATCTTCACGAATAAAGTGCAAATTCATACTCCATTCGTGCGTATGGGTATGATTCATAGACAGTAAGAAACCAACGTCCCGAACCGGAGCGTATCAGAAAGGGACAACTGCGGTTGCGCTTACGCACCGTATGCTTTGAGCGCGTCACGGATATCTTTATTGTTCATTTTGCGAAGAGCGTCTTCTGTAACTCCGGCGGCCGCCAGCCGTTTTTTCTGCTGGATAACGCGATAACGTTTCGGACCGGCCTTTTTAATCGGCCGGCGAAGCGGTTTTTTGCGCATGGCTCTGCGAATTCTCATAATCCTTCTCCAAATTGTTCAAAAGAGGTTTGTAACCTACACATCCGCCACCGGTGAATCAATCTAAAAGTCGGCAAAATTCATCGTTGAACCGCGGGGGTAGATTGTATTAGTCACGATCTGATCTGACAGGCAGACAGAAGAAATGTTATCCCTATCAGGGTCAAAACCAAGTCCCAGCTCCAATTTATTGTCGAAGCCGTCAAAAATATCACCGGTAAAAAAAATAAAAAGCTGAAAGTGGAGGTTGTACCAAACTGGATATCATGCTTCTTGGTTCCATTGCATTTGCGTTCATTGTAGAATTTTTGCACTTGTATTAACATGCCCTGCAGGTATTTTTTTAATCCGTCACACGTCTCTGTCAATGCCGAGTAAATGGTGCGGGATAAACTTATTAGAATTCGCTGGATAGGTGCGCTGCCAGCCGCGCTTCCCGAAAGGACCTTCTCCGCATAAGCCGCCGCGTTCAACGCATTTTTCTCGATTGGCGAACTCGATAGATTCGTCGATTTCCCGAGTTAAGATCGCATCAAGCTTCTGGATAATAGGTGCACAGGCCGGATCATTGATACGGTTACGCTGTTCTTGAGGATCGTCATTCAGGTTGTAGAGCACCTTGAGTCCGGAAAGATAACGGCTGTATTTCCATTGGCTTGTCAGTACCATATACCCCAAGGCTGAGGCTGCAAAAAGATGATCGCGCGGCTGCCCGGCATTCGGCAGTCCGGGCAAAATACGGGAATCGTTGTTCTCCTCGCAGTCGACACCGGCCAGCTGCAAAATGGAACTGAATAGGTCCGTCAGTGAAACCGGAGTGTTTATGGTTTGCGGCAACTGACCGGGAACACGTATCAATAATGGAATGTGAATACTTGGCCCGCTAAAATGTCCTTTGCCAACCATATCAAAGTCGCCGGCGTATTCACCGTGATCCGAGGCGAATATGATGATGGTATTGTTTAGCTGCCCTGTTTTCTGCAAACAGTCTGTAATCCATCCGACACCGATATCAATCTGGTGAATTAATGCGCTATAGTAGGCTTTGACTCGTTTTTTCTGTTCTTCCGTAAATGTAGTATAATCCACTCCGTTCCAATAGAGAAGGGAGCCTTTCACAAAATCATTATGGAAGTGACGGGAGACATCATTGGGTGGAATACTTTCTGGCATCTGGCGGGGATCGAATAATGCAGCAATTTTATCCGGTGGATCATACGGGCAGTGAGGGCCGGGAAAACCGACCATGCAAGCAAAAGGTTTTTTAGTATTATGCTGCGTGATAAATTTGACCGTTTGGTTAGCAGTCCAGATGTCGACCTGGTGCTCCATCGGAATACGACTGCAAGCAGCTCCTTTGTGTTCCTGGTAGCCGGGATTTTTGTTTGCATGATATTTTCTAAATCCATGAATATTCAGATAATCTGCATAATCATCTAGAATATCATAATGACGCTTGTCCTCGGCAATGAGGCGGAAGTCGAAACCTTCCGCAATGTCCCATGGATAAAAATGCATTTTCCCGATAGAAGCAGTACAATAGCCGTTTTCCCGAAGGAGTTCTGCCCATGTGGGCATGCCACATGCAGCATGATCTGGACGCAACCAATGATCGTTATGGAATACCCCGGTTTTTATTGCATTAAATCCAGTCAGCATGGAAGCCCGGGCCGGTACAGAAACGGGTGATGGAGAAACTGCATGGATATACTGAATACTTTCAGAGCAGAGCCGGTCAATATTCGGAGTCTTTGCGAATTCAGCCCCGTAACAACCCAGAAAGTCAGCACGAAGCTGATCCGGAAACAGAATTAGAATATTTGGTTGTGTCGACATTGCAAAAAATTGTAAAAAAAATGTGTCGTAAAAGCAAGTATCCGGTTGGTGAATTTTCTGTCATTCGATCATTTCCTGATCGTGCCGTTTTTCAGATGTTAAAAAATTTAACAGCGCTCGCGGACGAGTATTGGTCCTCGTTTTGATTTACTACAAGATGGTTCAAGACACCGGCTTTGACTCATACAAAATGCCGGCTCTGCCGGCGAGATCCGCTTCACACTTATCGCTCATATAAAACTCCCATCAGCTGCGGATCACGTGCCAGCAGCATCGGACGTTACCGACATCCCGGTATAAAGCATCTGACTGACTCAGTATCATATCGCGCTCCAGCCAAAAAACCGACCGGTACGATACATCATTCGACCGCGTTGTGCAGCACCGCCTGTGTACAGTATTATATGCTCTAACCGGTACTCGCGTTACAATCCGCCCATTTTCAACCGGTTCAGTGTTTGAAGAGATTGTGTTTCCCCTTTTATTTTGATTAAATAATGTCTTATGAAATTATGGATTTGTGATTTTTTTAGAAAGCTGCGATGAAAAAACCTACACAAGCAGAAATTGCCCATCGGCTCGGCGTGTCGCGCGCAACTGTGAGCCGGGTATTACGTAATATTTCCGGGCAAAAATCGCGTACTGCGGCTCGGATTATTGAGATGGCCAGAGAGGTTGGGTATCGTCTTCCCGCTACAGAACAGGCTGTAAATCGAAAGGCATTCAGCCGTCGTAAGAATCAGGCGATCGGACTGTTTCTCTGTATGCCGGATGTTCCTCCGCGCAGCGATCGGATGCCCCTACGGATTCTCCATGGAGCAACGGATGCTACCCGCCTGAAAAATATTCTGTTGCATGTGGAATATATTTCCGTTTCCGAAGCGCAAAAGATCCGATCGCGGCATGATCTCCCGGTGTCTTTGCGACGCGGAGCAGTCTCAGGAATTATGCTGGCGGGGCTTTTCCCTCCGGCGTTCGCACAGGCGGCAACTGCGCAGAAGCCCTGTGTACAAATGATGATACACCATCCCGGACTACCTATAGACATGGTGGGTCAAAATAACCGGACAGCGGTTGGACAGCTGGTTGGTTTTTTAAAAAAACAGGGACATGAAAAAATCGGGTTCCTGTGTAAAAGACCAGTCCAGTCTTATGCCTATGCCCGGTTTGCCGGATACATAGAAGCGTTGGCCCGAACGGGAGAGATTTGTGATTCTGCGCTTGTTGTGAATTTATATATGGAAAGTGCGCAGCCTTTTGAAGATGTTCTGCGTGCTGTGACATCGGGGGTTCGGGCATGGATCTGCGAGCACGACGGCTACGGGTATGAACTGGTTGAATTTTTACAGTCATGCGGGCTATCGGTTCCACGAGATGTGGTGGTGGCCGGTTTTGATGCGCTGGATGTACCCGCAGGACTTTGCCCGTTACCGACGATTGACTGGCCTATTGAGGATATAGCCGCCGCTGGCATTGAACTGCTCTTTCGGAGGATCAATGAACCTAGCCGTGCGATTTCCCAGCTTCTTTTTGATGGCCGACTGGTTGATCCGGGCGCTTCGTATTAGAGCGCGCTTCACCGCTTGGAGCAGGTATTCCAGTCTACTCATTTAACCATGAGAAAGAGCAGGGAAGAATGCTTGCCCGCGTGAGCGCCCGGCCATTTTTACGCCAAACAAAATCAAAAACGCCATAACGCAGATGGTATTATCACTTTTGTCTTCGATTTCGCTTTAAAAAAATCCCATCATGCGGCTGAATTGTCAGAGCCTCGCCAACCGGTTGTCCATCATTGAATTCCGGAACCTGACGTCCGAGAATTCTTGAATACGATTCACCGGGGAAGAGCCGGGATATCTTCAATGTCACTGGATCGTCGTATGATCCATTCATTATAACCAATCCATTTTCAAACTTTCGCAACAATACGTCTGCACAACCTTTGCGAAGTGTTAAATTTGAAATCGTCACGTCACCGGTATTTTCCGATAAATCAACCTGCAACTCACCGCGTCCGGCGGCCGGTGCTTTCAGAGTCAATACACATGCGCGCGGTTCTTCAAATACCAGTGCCTCCTGCGCATAGAAGCTTTTGAAATTTCCAAAGTCAACATCCGTAACACCATTCATACAAAAACGAAACCGGCTGTTTTTCGGAATACCTGCATAACGGTTATCCAAATGTTTCCAGGGATTGGAACCGCTGATTGAAAAGCTTAACGCATACTCTGCGTCTTTTTCGAATTTGACACCTGGCAATGCGATTGTTTCGTACCGTTGCCATGAGTCGTGTTCTGTCCGCCATAATGCCGTCGAGTCGGCGCGCAGCACAACCGCCTGACGTTTTGAAAAAAGCTCCGGCCCAAGGTGACTGACAACCCGTTGAGCAGGCCCGTCCGGCGCGCCGAGCCAGTTATACCTGTTGTCTCCGCCGGCATGGTACTCATCATAAACCGGCGGGAGAGGATAACGATACTTTTCCATCTGCTCTTTGCGACCGGCATACGCCATAAACTGTTCCGAATTTCTCCCCGCCGTACGCGTAATATCTTTTCCTGCATAGGCTGATGCAATGCAAGCAACCGCCAGATCCATTCGCCAGTGAGAAAGAGTCATCACGCCCGTCAGTGATTTCGCGTTGCCGCCGTGATAGATATGATCGGGGTATTTATTGCTGAGAAAAGAAACCGCCGGTTTGACCGATCGGCTTTCCCATAAAAGCAAGCGATCCAGCATGCTGGAAAAAGTTTCAGGCATATACCAGACCGGATTCATTGAATACTCATACTCCGCACCGTTGAGCAAGTCGAAGAAACGTTGATCTTCGTTATGGTTGGAATCGCTCACCAGCACGCACGGCTTGTTGAGGTTTTTCAACTTCTGCCGAAGTGTATAAAAAAAGTCATACATGCCAAGCGGCCACCAGTTGACGCCATCGAGAAAGAATGCATCCGGATCGCCATCAAGATTGCAGTCTGCATTCACCGACACGCGGTCGGATGGGTAGAAGGTCCCCGCAGAAACATCAAACACCATTCCGTCAAGCTGACTATAATGCGTTTTCTTAAACTGTGCATACCAGTCAGCCAGCCATTCACAGGCGGTCTGCCCGTTGCGCGGATCGCGCGGACAGTGCCGGGTCAGATTAGGCAGCCACGGCTGGAGTACCTCATCCGCCGGATCGCTGGAAAACACTTTAAATGCATTGGAAATATAAACATCAACTGCATGTGGCGCCACATACGTTCCGGCAGCATGCTCCTTCCAGGGAACGGATGTCTTCCACCGGCGAACAGTAATGGTTCCTTCCGCTTCATCAAGGGCGGTCACCACTCCGGCCTCTGCACTAAGCCAGTCGAGATTTCCTTCGGCATCCCGCGGGCAGAACACCACTTCGCGATGAACCGGAGAGCCGAATGTACGTACCGTCAGGATGTGATCGCTCGGGCGAAAGCGTTCAGGGTGCGTCACCTTCACAGTAACCGATGCTTCGCCGGCCGGAATTCCATTCAAAATATCATCACCGGCATTATAGGCCCACCAGCCCAGAAAACCCGGCAGGGGATAACGACCGTCGTGTAATATTTCCATCTGCGGCTGACGAGTCAAAATAGACGGATCCATCCATCCAAGATCCTCAAGTCGTTGCGGAGGAATTGATTCCCAACTCCCCCAAAGCCCGAGTCGCTCCATATTGATTTGGATCAACGCCAGCCGGTCAGGGAAACGGCGTTTAAATTTAAGCGCGGCGTTTTTCCGCAAATAAGTATGAAGATCGGTTACCACCATTCCCATCTGATCATAGTACCCTTCTTCGAGCGCCCGCGAATTCAGAGTTCGGAAACTCATCAACCTGGGATATCCCTGATTCGCATCTGCGGTGAAGGCGGCAAGAACCAGCAGCCAGATTGCCGGTTTCCCAAACACTGGACGTCCGGAATCCCGATGAGCACATCTTCTTTCAGGCATCGGAACCATTATTGTTCTTCCTCGCTGCATCCAATCCAGACGGGAGAACTCCAGATAAACTGTTTCTTATTACGCATATATTCTTCACATACCTCCTGTTCTCTCAAGGTGAGGCGGACGTAGTACCAGTCATTTCCGGGAGGGGCCGGATCCATCCACTGTGTTTTTACCATCAGTGATTGCGGTTCTTCTGCAACAACCGTTTCCCCGTTTTTTATAATTTCCGTCTTCTCGATGATTGATCCGGCATAGGCCCGCAGATCAACGACAGTATTTTCGCCTTGGGTCACATGAAAATAGAGAATCGTACGGTCGCCGGTTGTCGCGTAGCAGGCACGTTGTAACAGTGCATCCACCAGACCGTCGCGCGTCAGCCCTTTGCGACTCCAAATGCCCGTCAGACCGCACGTTCCCGGGCGAGCCCAGTGATCATCGCTGGATGCCACACAACCCATTTGATAGCCTTTCTGCAGTTGCTCCACCCAGGTCGTTCCTTCCATGGTCGGGACTTTCTTTTTGCTGTAGTGGGGCTTGTTACCCAAAAACTCTGCGCGGCCATGGTTCGAAAAAATCTCACAGTCGATCATGAGCCGGGCATCATAATTTTCCCAGTGGAACGGCCGCATGTTTTGCGAAACGTGGTGGGGAATCAACGGGCATCCGAACCGGCGCAGCCGGGCGTAAAGCGTCTGCGGATCGCCGGAACGCGAATAGGGTTCGTGATCCAGATAGGGAATGTCGTCCTGTCGGAAATAAGCATTGGCGTCGCCAAGCGGATGAGAGTATTCGTTACAGATCAACGTAACAAAGTGCCCCGGCACATTGGCGGCATTGGTAATATGTTTCATGGCTTCCCACTCGTCGCGCGTATAATTGCCCTGGAGCAACCCGTGATGATCGGCGTTTGCCTGAAAATCAAGACCATAGCGATAGCGGCCGATACGGTATGATCCGGCATAGGTCGATGTCGTGTGCGCCCAGACCCGGGCATCGGCCGACATCTCAGTATGCACGTGCAGGTCTCCCCAATAGAGCCGTGCCGCCGGCTCTTCAGCCAGAATCTCGATCGGGTTGGTGCGACATTGCAGTCCCTGCCCGTCCTTCACAACCAGCCAGTACACGCCGGGCTTGTCAAAGATAACATCAAACACATGCGCACCGCGATCATCGCCGGAAAAATGATATGGAGCCGGTACATTTGCACCGGCATCACGTTCTATTTCAAAATTCACTTCTCCGGTATACCCTGTTGCCGGATTATTATAACGGTCGAAGGCCGCCACGTTGATACGCACCGGCTCGCCGGGTAGTGCCATTGAGTTACTGCGTGCCAGCAGATACACCGCCGGACCAGACGTTTTTGGAACCGCGGCAATTTCAGGAAGTTCTTCGCTCAACCCATCGCCGTCATGATCGCACAGCAGGTGGAAGCGCCAGCTGTCGCCATCCCATCGCCGGGCGTAGACATCCAGCAGTACATCGTTCCAGCGGAACGTAACCGTTTCTTTTGCAGATAATCCCTCCGGGAAAAAAACTTCAACCCGCGATTTTGTGACCAGACAGTTTTCCTGTATCTCAAACGGGGGATAGGCGAGCTGAACCCGCACAGGAGACGTTGCTTGTACCTCCATATACGCGGGACGATCCGGTGCATCAATCTGCACTGCGGCCTCCGGCGGACCGGGAGGAACAGCCAGCACAACCCGTCCGCCGGGAACAATGCCTTCTTCAGAAGCCATGTAAGTAATTTCCACCCAGTCCACCTGTTGCGACGGGTACAGTTCAGGGACGGAACAGCGAATCGAACAGGATCCTTTACCCATACCCAGCGTGTGCCGGATGTATGCTTCCGGATGTCCGTTTGCCGCAAATTGCATGGCAGCGGCTTTCTTCTGATCCGATTCGGATCTGTTTGCGTTTTTTTGCGAATACCGGCACCCGGCTAACATCCCGGCACCCATCAAACCGCTTTGGAACAAAAACAGCCTTCTGTTTACATGTGTCATACAGCATTCTCCAATTGTCCGGTTTTTATTTTCTCCATAAATGCCCGCGTAACCGGGTATTTCCGAAGAATCAAATAGGAAACAAACACAAGGATCGGACCGGAAATAAACGTCATGATTGCCATATTACGTGTCGCCGCGGCGGTCTGCATTTCGGCACCGGATACAATGCCTGCGCCTGTAACCAGCCACCCTGTAATAAGCAGTCCGCCCGAAGTGGCCGCTTTGAGAAAAAAGCTGAACACGGCCGAATAACTGCCTTCTTTAAGTTCACCGGTTTTTTTCTGATTGATTTCAGAAATATCTGCAATCATCGAAAGCGCAAGCGGAACCAGAATCCCGCATCCGCCCCACCAACAACTCTGGAATAGGCCAAAAATAAGTGTGGCCAGCGGCAACTCGACAAGCGCGATCGTCACCGTCTGTCCCGGTGCCACCACTCCACCGATAAAAACCGCCAGCAGACCCAGTCCGCCGATCGTACAACTGATCATTCCAATGTAGCCGGTCGGCTTTTTATCCAGTCGGCCCACCAGGCGGGTTAAACTGAGCGATCCGAGAGCAAAAGCCACCATGCCGGCTCCGTGGACAAAGGTTTTTTCTATCGAAGAAAAGCGCATGTAATGTACATAGGTAAACATTTGACTCTGAGACGTCAGCAACATGGCGAGCTGTGCCACACCGAAAAAACCGAATACATACCATGCCATGCGATCCTTGAAGATATCGGACAGAGATTGAAACATCGCTTTTACGTTTTTTCCGTGTACGGCCATTTGCCGGCTGTCTGCGGCATATCTACGGGTATTCAGCAGGCAGAGAATAATTAACACCAGCGTGGCAACAGACAGCATAACACTCATTGAGATATAATTGTTCAAGATCGTTGTTCCATCAATCCGTTCGCCGGAACTGCCGGTCTGGTCTTTAAAGAAGATGGACCATGCACACGCCCCGAATATCAGGTTGATCAGCATATTGAAAAAATAGCGCACCCCCTGCAGACGGGAGCGATCCACATATTCCGGGCACATTTCAAATCCGAGTGCAGTATAAGGCACCACAAACACGGTCACCGCAGTGCGCACCAACAGGTTGAGAAGCAGGATGCAGGTAAAAATGCCGGCGGGAGAAGTAAAGTATGCCGGAACCGTCCACAGCAAAAAGAAAGATATCGCCAGCATTACACCGCCCCACATAATATACGGATGCCGACGCCCCCATCGTGTACGGGTATTATCGGTAATATGCCCCATTACCGGATCAGTTATCGCATCCCAAAGCATGGCAATGCTCAGTGCGATCCCCGCATGGGCGGCAGTCAAACCGAGTACCTGTGTATAAAACAACATGGCAAAGTTGGAAATACCGTTCATGGTAATCGACACTGCGCCCTCGCCGAAGGCATAACCGATCAGGCGGAACGGAGAAACACGAGGTTCAGTTTTTTTTTCCATTGATCCCCCTCTTACGTTAAAACCGGATATTAAAGTTATTGTCAGGAAGATATTGCATCGTGCCAATTAAAAAAATGTAATATTGACAGAACGGCTGTCCACTTTTACCCCCGCGCGCTGGGGAATCGGTTGTACGCCATCGCGACTGAACCGATTATTACGGAAGCTCACCGACTCCACGCATTCGAGCCGTACCGGTACATTGGGTGCGCAGATGATTTCGTTGTCTTCAAGGAGAATATCTCCGGTCACGGGAACTGCAGCTCCTTTTGTCCCAATAAATACCGGAGTTCGTGCTGTATCAAAAATCCGGTTTCCCCGCACCTGCACCCCGCGCGGAAACGGTCCTTCATAAAAACTGCCGGACGTATTACTGAATTCAAACGCATGGCCGGACACTCCCTGAATAATATTATTTTCAACCAACCCTGCGCTGCGAGCCAGCACTGCATGTCGCCGTTGCAGTCCAAAGAAATTATTGCGCACCACAAATCCGCGATTGGCACAACTCAGATTGAAAAACTGGGTAGCGCGGACATCATCATGCGGAATCATGTGCCCGCAGATCACATGCTCAACCGGTCGGCTGAACGTCACATCCCGATCTGTCACAGCAGTTACGGTCAGCCCCGTCTGCCACATTCCGCTATCGGGGGAAAACACGCCGATTTCATCGCCGGGGCTAAACCCGGCGGATGTCAGGCGCAACCGGTCGGCAGCAAGTATCTCTTCCGCCATTACCGCATCGGCACTAAGATTCACGCTGTCATCAAACAGCCCTTCAAACCGGCAATTTTCAATTACCGGACCGATGCGATTGTTTTTGCAATGCACTCCATCACGCCATGAAGCCATTAACGCATCGGTGCCCGGAAGCCAGGTAACCGTACAACCGCGAATCGTCACATCACCTGTATTATGCCGTACACCAAACACCATTCCCGGGCGGGCGGAATAGAAGGTGAGGTTTTCAAGCAGTATACCGGACGAATTGCGAACCTGTACATTCTGTTCAAACATCCACCCCCTGTCACGCAGCTGGAAAAACTGCTCTGTGGTACGAGTCATACGCGGCAGCACAAAACGCTCTCCGGGAATAAGGCCGGAAAGAAACTCCCGATAGCCTTCTGAAATCATGACACGGAATAGTCGTTTTTTCTCATCAACCGGTGTAACCTCATCAACAAAAAGATGATTCGTAAAGTTCGGCTTCAGCGCTGCGGAATCAGCACTCAATACGGATCCCCACAACCATGGACCGTTAAACTGTTCACGCTGCTCCCACTCCGTCCGTTCCGGCAGGTGCGCTGCCGGATTATCAAAAAAGTGGCCGTGATGCCGCATCCAGTCAGCCGGCTTCGGCAGCGGGAATCCATCGTGAATGCGCCACAAAAAACTCCCATCCTCTACCGCCTCAATATCACCCTGCATAAACGGCAGCGGACGGTGCTGAATAACAAAATTCTTAAAGGTTACATTGCGACAATCTGCAAGACGGACAAGCCCGTTCAGCGGATGCAGAATCAACGTGGCTCCTTGTCCGTCGATGGTGATATTCTCAAGCCCGGTCAAGTCAAACTGGGCATCCCGTTCGGTCTGAGGACCAAGATAGCAGATCTGCACATCAAACAGCAAACGTACAGGACCATCCGTTTCCCGAACGGCAGCCAGTGCGCGCTGGACTGCCGGCGAATCATCATAAATTCCATCGCCAACAGCACCGAACGCTGTCATCTTCAATACAGTCTCCCGGGTCGTCCGTTCGATTACACATCCGCCTATAATGCCTGTCATTACGATTCCACAAATCATGGCTATTATCTGATTCACGAAAGTTCCTTTATATTTACCGGATCGTTATAAATCCTGATTTCATATATCCGTGCAGACGGATCGCCGCCGGTTCCCTTGACAACGACCCGAAGCTTATCTGCTGTAACCGGCTCAAAATGATGCACCCGGAACCGCTGGAAATTATCCTGTTCCGCAACCAGCATTTTCCATTCGCCGGCGGAAAAAACCTGAATTTCATAATCCTTCACCACTTCCTGCTCAAAAATATCTGCCCGCCGCCAGCTGTCGAGGTTCGTATCGAATGTGAGATGAACGGTACGAAAGGTCTGAGGCCGATCCCAGCTGAGTTCAAGATGTTGCGGCAACGGCTGCTCCGGATCCGACTTCCACATATTGGATTCCAGATCAACAATCCGGCTGATTCCGTTGATGGCATTCGCCGGAGTGTAGTTTCTCGGATACACCAGCGGAGGCTCACAATAGGCATTGATTCGCGGCCGGCCGGTAATGATTTCCTCTTTGTCACGTACCCGGAGAACCCGCGCACCAAGATGTCCGCGAGCTGCCCACGGTGCAGCCAGCCCGCGCCCCCGGACCGTATCGAACTCTATCGAAAAGTACGGTGTCGGGATATGTTTATTGATGGGAAATGCGATGTAGCCTTTGTACAGGGACGGCACGGCGACCCCGACCTTTGCCAGTGCCGGACGGGATGCGATCGCTTCATCTTCGTTGCTGTCGGCGCCGCGAATCGTCAGCGGCAGGTGCACATCCCGCGGCAGGGTCGAAATCAGGTATACATAGAGCGTACCGATATAGCCATTGGTTCCGGTTTCATAAAAGAAATACCATGGGAGAGAGAGCGCCGAGCTGCGGGTCATGTCCACTTCGCAAAATGCTTCGTCCATTAGATCTTCCACAGAGAAACTCGATGCCGAAAGCACGGCGTTGCGCGCCAGATCGCCGGCATCCTGGTTGACAACACCCGGTACATATTGATCAGCCTTCAACAGATTCTGCTGCAATTCGCCGATGCAGCGCTCATAGATATCGCGCGGCACAATGTTTCTTTGCGAACACATCGCGGCGGCTGTTCCGGCGGCCTGCCCTGTTACGGCACAGGTGCCTTCCACGCGAACAGTTCCGAGCGCAACATGCGTAACGCTCATGCAGCGGCCGGCAAACAGAAGGTTGTCGATATTCCGGGAATAAAGCGCCCGGAACGGAATGTTGTTTTGCGGAACCAGCACGTCAAAATCAAAAGGACCTTCTTTGCCTGAAAAAACACCGGCGGGATGGTGTACATCGAGAGACCACCCTGCATGTCCAATCGTATCGGGAAACCGGCGGGCAGACACGGCATCATGCTGCGTCAGTACATAATCCCCCATCAGGCGACGGGTTTCACGCTTAGCATTTGTGATCGGTACGTAGGTGAGCTCCAGCTTCCGTGAGATATTCTTTCTGCTCCAGTCATTTTTTATATAGTCCCAGTATCCGAAAACTATGCGCAACAACTCATCGCGCGCCAGTTCCGCATTCCAGATATCGTCGATATCGTTCGGGTACTCCAGCCACCACTGTCCGCGAGCATGCTTGATTGTCCGTCCGGTTTCAAAATCAGCCGGCATTTTATGCGCCCATTCCGGCGCGGTATAAGTCTGCGGCGTATCTCGTTGCTCATAGCCGTAACCCAGCTTCATATCGCCCATCAGACAGCCGCTCATCGTAATATTATCCGCTGTTTCCGGAGCAAGTGATTCATCGTATTCGCTCCGTGCCTCCCGACCGACGCGATAGTCCGCGCCGGCATAATAGCCGAGCCATCCGTCACCGGTCGTATCAACAAATGTATGCCCGTAAAAAAGCGATTCTTCGCCCGTCAGCGTATCAACCGCTTTCACTCCGGCAATTCGCGAGCCATCCATGATTGCGTTATAAACATGCGTATTCAGAAAAACGGTCAGATTCGTTTCGGCCGCGGCGGCTTCGGCAAACGGCCGGCTCAGCTGGGGATATTCTCTGGCAACCCGCAGGCGCTCAAGCTCTTCACTGATACCGCTTTCTCTGGAATAGGCATGGTGCTGTGACGCACCGCGCACAGGAACCCCCAGCTCTATACTGGCATTACCGCCCAATACCGGACGATTATGAATCAGTACAGTTTTTGCTCCGGATCGCGCAGATGCAAGCGCGGCAGGACCTCCGGCGGCGCCCCCGCCGACGATCACGACATCAAAGGCACCCCGATTCACCGGATCAAGTGAAATTCCGGAGAATCCGGCACGCTCAGTCTTCAGTTTTTCAAGCGCTGTCGACGGAACATAATCCGGATTGCGCGAAAAAACCAAAGCATCAATCCGTCCGTAAAATCCGGTCAGATCCCTCACAGCCAGCCGGTTCATTCCAGTATCCAATTCGACTGGCCCGGCACTTTCCCAGCCCCACTCATCCGATTCCGCGGCACCGAAAATCTTTCCTGCCGAATGGCCATTGATGATTACTTCAAATTTTCCGGGAGCAAACTCGCGAATCCAGTTGCGGGAGCGAACCCACAGGCGGTAGCTGCCGGGTTCCGTGACCCGGAATTCTGTTGTTGCGTCGGCAACCGGTGTCCCGACCCCGGCGGCAATCAGATAGGAGGATCCCATCAGGTGCATAAACTGGGTGTCGAGCAGCCAGCCTCCATAGTCCTGAAAATCTTCTGCTTCGATCCATATGGTCAACGCATCCTGCTGCACAACAACCGTCCGCGGTTCTTTTTCTATGATTACACGATGATTTTGAGCCTGCACACAGACCAACAGACCCAGAACAACAAGTAGACTACGACTCATCATTTTCATCATTTTCCGTTTTAAAATGACCATTCTGCGGCCAAAGAGCCGTCGCTGCGGTACAGCTTAATCCACTCCACCCGGGCAGGACCTTTCCGCTTCTCTTTATCTCCGAAATCAATCCGCAGCTCCGTCACGGCCTCATCCGCCTGGAAGGCCACCTCGATCTCATCCATACGATCAGGTTTCTCCAGGCGATACCCGGCACGGTGCTGAGCATCAAAGACAGGTTGGGACAGCCCTTTCCAGAATACAGCTCCGTTGGGCGCTCCGCGCGGCACATTCACCCGTACTTTCAACGTCATCTTTCCACTGAGATTTTCGGGCAGATACGTGGTTGTAATGCCTCGCGAATCCACATGTAACACCCCGTTCCTGACGACCGGACTTGCGCCCGGCCCCGACCGTATCCAGGCTTCCGCCGGTGAAAGCGCCGTTTTTGTATCCGGTTCCGGCGGCGCAACAAGATAGCCGGGGTTTGGCAGCAGCGGTAACGCGCCGGTTGTTTCATAATGCTGCTGCAGCAGCGCTTTCATGGCCACCACACGTTCCGGTAACTGTTCCGCCAGATTACGGGTTTCGCCAATGTCGTCTTTTAAATTATAGAGCTCATATGCATCAGGGAAGGATGCGCCGGGATTAAACACATCAATCAGTTTCCAATCGCCCTGCCGCACCCAGGCTCCGGCGGGCGACCAGTTGCCGAATGCCCACGGGAAGTAGCAGAAGATCGCCTCACGATTCAGTGCCTGCCCTTTCAGCAGCGGCACAAGGCTGACGCCATCCAATATCTGTTCAGGATTCGGAGAAAGTCCGCACATTTCCAACAGGGTCGGATAATAATCCACACCGGTAATTACAGTCTGCTCCAGCCGTTCAACATCGGCAACTCCCGGCCAGCGGATCAGCGCCGGCACACGGGTTCCTCCCTCAAAGAGCGATGCCTTTCCGTTGCGCAGCGGCGCATTGCTGGTTGCCGGAACATTGTTCGGCCCCTTTTTCACCACTCCGCCGTTGTCTGAGGTGAAGATAATAATCGTATTTTTATCCAGCCCGGTTTTTTCAAGGTCATCCAGCAGGCGCCCGAGACTTTCATCCATACTTTGAATCATGGCCGCCATCACCGCACTTTGCTGCAGGCCGGCAGGATCCGGGTTCCGGTTATAATACTGAATCAGTTCCCGTTTGGCTGCCCACGGGCCATGCACTGCCCAGTGCCACAAACAGAGGAAAAAGGGACGTTGATCTCCGTTGTGAATATATGCCAGTGCTTCATCCGTTGCCCGATCCGTCAGATATTCTCCGTCCGGACCGTCTGTCACTGTACCGGCCTGAAATTGATAGGGCGAAAAATAACTTTTCGGGCCGGCATCCGGAGCGCCGTGAAACGTAACTTCAAATCCCTGCTGTTCCGGCCAGAACCGTTCTTCCAGTCCCAAATGCCATTTGCCGACAAACCCGGTGCGATACCCGGCATCCCGGAACGCTTCGGCCAGCGTGTATTGTGCCGGATCCAGCGAACGTTTTGAATTTGGAAGCAGTACGGCGTTAGACGGTTTCGGCTCCTGATATAGCGGCAGATCCGGATCATGCGGCTGATGCCCATGCGCCGAGGTTATACCGTGGCGGGCCGGATACTGTCCGCTGATAATTGATGCCCGGCTCGGCGAACACAGCGGGCTGGCTGAATAGGCGTTTATAAAGCGGACTGAGGATTCTGCCAGCCGTTCCATGGCAGGGGTTTTATAAAACTTACTTCCATACAGGGAACTGTCCATCCAGCCCATGTCATCCACTAAAAAAAAGATCACATTCGGCCGGTCGGTCTGCGCGACTGCCGCAACCGTTATCAAACTGCTTGCTCCGATTACTATTCTCTGTTTCATCTCTTTTTCTCCCCGGAATCCGCTTCTTTTTTAAACTGCAATTTCGTGTAATAAAGTTGAACGGAAAAGACCCTGCGCACCTGCACAGGGCCTTTTTTTGACCGGTTAACGAGTCATACGGCGTATAACCAACAGCATGGACATTGCAATCATCACCAGAGGCAGTGTCGCCGGCTCCGGAATAATCGTAATGTCAACGAGCAGCTCCGGACGTCTCTCAACGTTGGCGGCATCATTAGCTCCCGGCCGGAAATATCCGTGAATTTTTGCGGTCTCTTCTGTTTTTTT